>CAMDAY010000042.1 GCA_945888895.1 Dehalococcoides mccartyi
GACGCAGCACCACATGACGTACCGGCGCATCGCGTACGGCTTCGACGAGCGCGACGACCTCGAGTTCTTCGACTGGCGCCGCGAGGCGCGCGTGGTCGTGGGACACGACGTGTGGATGGGGCACGGTGCGATCGTGCTGCCGGGCGTGACCATCGGCACCGGCGCGATCATCGCGGCCGGTGCCGTCGTCTCGCACGACGTGCCGCCCTACACGATCGTCGGCGGCGTGCCGGCGAAGCCGATCCGGGAGCGCTTTCCTCGCGAGATCGCGGAGGCGCTGCTGCGGATCGCGTGGTGGGACTGGGACCGCGCCACGCTCGAGGCGCGCTTCGACGACCTGTCGATGGACATCGAGGCGTTCTGCGAGCGGTACGACCGTGCGTGACCTCCCCGTGCGCATTGCCACCGTGAACACGTGGAAGGGCGACGGCCCGTACGAGGCGCGACTGGCGACGCTCTGCGATCAGCTGCGCACGCTGGATGCCGACGTGATCGCGCTGCAGGAGGCGCTCGTCGCCGTCGACGGCTCGCTGTCGACCCCCGGCTGCCTCGCGCGCGAGCTCGGCATGACCATGGCCACCTACGCGCACCGCCGCAAGTGCCGCGACGTGGAGGGCCGCGAGGTGGACTCGTGGAGCGGGCTCGCGCTCCTGAGTCGCTGGCCGATCGTCGAGCTCGTCAGCCACGCACTGCCCACCGACGATGAGGATGGCGAGCGGGGCGTGCTGCTCGGAGCGATCCAGACACCCGCGGGCATCGTACGCATCGCGAACACGCATCTCACCCACCTGCGATCGAGGTCCGAGCTGCGGCGCGAGCAACTCGACGCCGTCCTGAGCGACCCGTTTTTCGGTCGCCCGGCGGCGGCACGCTTCGTCTGCGGCGACATGAACGCAACGCCGGGAACCCCCGAGATCGGCTGGCTGCTCGGCACGCCACACGACTGGCACATCCTCGATGCCTACGAGGCTGCTGACGGGCCGCTAATGCGCGCGACGTTGAGCGACCGGAACTGCCACGTGAAGCCCGGCACGGGTGAGCGCGTCCTGGACTACATCTTCTCGCTGGCCGACACCGCGCAGGAACACCCCTACCTGGTGGACGCGCGGGTCGTCCTCGACCACCCGTCGGATGGCGGCGTGTTTCCCAGCGACCACTTCGGCGTCACCGTGAGCCTCGCGGTATAGCCACCGGCGCTGCTAAACGTCGAAGCAGCGGCCGGTGCCGGCCGCCTGCACGTTGCCGCTGAACGAGTCGGACGCCTCTGCCACCGCGAGCGCGCGGTTCGCCGTGTACCAGAAGTGCGTGAGCACGAGCCGCTCGACACCCGCGCGCGCCGCGACCTTCGCGGCATCGTGCGCGGAGAGGTGCGTCGCCGGGTCGTGATGGCTGGGTGCGCCGCCCGCGAGCGTCGCCTCCGCGAGCAGCGTGTGTGCGCCCTCGGCCAGCGTCGCGAGCTCCTCGCACGGCACGGTGTCCGAGGTGTACGCGAGGACGCGCTCGCGGTCATCGACGCGCATGCCGAAGGACCGGATGCCGTGTCGCACCTCGTGCGGGCGCACGGTGAGCGCGCCGAGTGCGAGCGGGACGCCCGGCTCGTACTCGTGCAGCGTCAGCGCGCCATCCCAGAACGGCGTGGTGCTCGACAGCGCGGCCGCCACGCGCTCGAGGTGCGCGATGCCCCCGGGGGGCAGGTAGACATCGATCGACCGCGCGCCGGCGACGCCGTAGGTACGGCCGTAGCGGAGCGCGACCAGGTCGATGTAGTGATCGGGATGCAGGTGACTCACCACGATCGCCCGGAGATCCTCCAGGCTGACGTGGCGCTGGAGCGGCCCGAGCGTACCGGAGCCGCAGTCCAGCATCACGTGCGTGTCCCCGGAGGACACGAGGTAGCCGCTGCATGCCTCGCCCGGACCGGGCTGAGACGCGCAGGAGCCGAGGATCGCCAACTTCATCGCGGTCCCTACCGGGCGGAGAGCGCCATCGTGCGCTCCTGCATCCGCTGCGCCCGGCCGTCCGAGTAGACGACCGTGCCGCGGTACAGCGCGTCGTGCACCACCGGTCGTCCCTGCACGAGGTCGACCAGCACGAGGTCGCCGGACAGGCCCACCTCGACGCGACCGCGGTCGGCGAGGCCGAACGCAGCAGCGGGGTTCGCCGTGACCTTCGCGACCGCCTCCGGCAGCGTGCAGATGCCGAGCTCGACCAGCTTCGTCGCCGCGACCAGCATCGAGGGCGTGTGGTAGTCGGCGCAGATGATGTCCGCGAGGCCCTCGCGCGCCAGCTCGGTCGCGTCGGAGTTTCCGCTCGTCGAGCCGCCTCGGACGATATTCGGCGCGCCGACGGTGATCCACTCGCCGATCTCGCGGGCGCGACGGGCCGCCTCCATCACGACGGGGAACTCCGCGATCGTGCAGCCCAGCTCGTGCATCGCGTCCACCTTCTCGGCGGAGTCGTCGTCGTGCGAGGCGAGGATGAACGGCTGCGCACGGTACTCGGCGCCGACGCGACCGAGGACGTCCATGACCACCGAGCGATCCTGGCGGGCCTCCATGCGCTTCTGGATGTCTGCGTCCGCGTCGTAGGTCGGATCGGCGCCGTGGTAGGCGACCATCGTCTTCTTGAACTCGTCGAGGTTGCGGTACTGGCCCTGCCCCGGCGTGTGGTCGTTCAGCGACATCGCCTGGACGGGAGACAGCCGCAGCGACTCGAAGATCGCGTCGAGAGCGGCTGGCGTCCACACGTCGCAGCGGTGCAGCACCTCGTGCGCCATCGAGGCGACCGAGCTGGCCTCGCGCACGAGCGCGGAGCGCAGGCCCGCCTCATCCAGCGTGCGGCCGGCGCGCGGCATGTCCGCGAAGGTGAGCGCGTGGAACGAGGTCGTCACGCCACCCATCAGGCAGCGCCGCTCGTAGTTCCGCATCGCGAACAGGCCGTCGAAGTTCACACGCGGGCGCGGGTTGATCTCAACCTCGAGGCCGTCGCAGTGGGTGTCGATCAGACCAGGGAGGAGATGCAGGCGGTGGTCGGCGTCGATGACCTCCTCCGCATCGGACCAGGCGACCTCGCGGCAGGGGCCGACCTCGACGATCGTGCCGTCGCGGATCAGCACCGCGCCGTCCTGCAGGATCGCGTCTGGCAAGACGATGTTCGCGTGGACGATGGACACGCTGCTCATCGGGAGACCTCCATCAGTTCATCGGCCAGGCTGTCATCGGCGATACCGAAGTCCTCGTCGGGCGCGACCTCGCGGGCAATGCCGTCCGCGAGCACCAGCACGCGGTCGGCGAGGCGTCGGATCAACTCGCGGTCGTGGAAGATCGCGATCACCGCCGTGCCGCCTGCCTGCGCCTCGCGCAGCAGGTCGATCACGCGGTCGCGGTTCTCGACGTCCAACGCCGAGGTCGGCTCGTCGAGGAGCAACAGTCGCGGCGGGTCCACGAACGCCTTCGCGACGTTGACGCGCTGCTGCTCCCCGCCCGAGAAGAGCGCGGGGTAGGAGCTCTGCAGCGACGGCCCCATGCCCAGGCGCTCCAGCATTGCGGAGGCGCGTTCCCGGGCGACCTCGAGGTCCACGCCGCGCCTCGTCAGCACGGAGGCGACGACATCGACGGCGGGGACGCGCGGGGGCGCCTTCAGGAACTGGGAGACGTACGTGATCTCGTTCCGTCGGAGGGCGATCACATCACGCTCCGGCGCCGAGAACAGGTCGACGACCTCGCCGGCCCGCGTGACGTACTTCGCCGTGCCCGCCGTGGCGAGGTAGGTGCGGTTGAGACACTTGAGCAGCGACGACTTGCCCGCGCCGGAGGGGCCGGCGATCGCGAGGAACTCGCCCGGTGCGAGGTCGAACGAGATGTCGCGAAGCGGGTGCACCTCTGCGCCGTGCAGGATGTGGAGCGTGATGGTCTTAGTGAGACCGGAGACGGACAGCATGGGTTCGGCCAAGCTCGGCTCCTAGTTCGTGACGCAGTTGACGAGCAACTGCGTGTACGGGTGTTGCGGGTCCTCGAGGATCTGGTCGGTCAGCCCGGACTCCACGACGTGACCGTCCTTCATCACGAGCGTCCGGTCCGCGAGCAGCCGGATCACACCGAGGTCGTGCGAGACGATGATTGCGGTGACGCCGTACTTCGACTGGATGTCGCGCACGAGGTCGAGCACGCCCGCCTGCACCGACACGTCGAGGCCGGTCGTGAGCTCATCGAGCAGCACGAGCTCCGGGTTGTTCGCCAGCGCCTTCGCGATCTGAACGCGCTGCTGCATGCCGCCCGAGAAGAACGCGGGGAAGTCGTCCATGCGCTCGATCGGCACCTCGGTGCGAACGAGGTAGTCAGACGCCTTCGCGCGGATGTCGGAGACCCGACGCCAGTCGGCCGCCAGCAGGCGCTCCGCGACGTTGCCGCCGGCGGTCACCATCAGGTTCAGGCCCTGTCGCGGGTTCTGGTACACCATCGACATCCGGTGCGTCCGCAGCTCGCGGCGCTCCCGGCGGTCGGCCTCGAACATGTTGCGTTCGCCGCCCTCGAACGAGGTGAGGTACGCAGCGCCCGACGTGGGGACGACATCCTGGAACAGGCACTGGAGCACGGTGCTCTTGCCCGAACCGGACTCCCCGACGATGCCGAGGACCTCGCCCGGGTACACGTCGAACGAGACGTCCTCACAGGCGACGATGCGGTGGCCCTTGCCGCTGTAGATCTTGGTCAGGTCGCGGACGCGAAGCAGCGGCTCTACCACTGGTTCTCCACCTTTCGTCCCGCCAGCACGTCGTCGCAGTACGAGGTGTCGGAGCACACCGAGAGCGTGCTCCCGTCCGCCTGCGGGGAGGTGACGAGGTATGAGTCCGTGGCACCGCAGCGGCGGCACGACATATTCGGGAATGCCTCGATCTCGAAGGGGTAGTCGTCGAACTCGAGCGGCTGCACGTTCGTGAACGGGGGCACGGCGTAGATGCGCTTCTCGCGGCCCGCGCCGAAGAGGAACAGCGTCTCCGCCTGGTTGAGCTTCGGGATGTCCCAGCGCGGGATCGGGCTGGGGGCCATCACGAAGCGGCCGTTCACCATCACGGGGTAGCCCGCGCCGGCAGTCACCTCGCCGTTGCGCACGACGTCCTCGTACAGTGCGAGCCACATGCGCGCGTAGTCGGCCTCGGCGTGCATCGCGCGCGCCGCGGCGACCGAGCGTTCCACGTGGCGCAGCGGCTCCGGGATCGGCACCTGGAGGATCAGCATCTGCGCCGCGGTCATCCGCTCCTCGGGGATGCGGTGCCTCGTCTGGATCAGCGTCGCCTCGCCGGTCGTGAGCGTCTCGCGTGCGCCGGTCGTCTTCGCGATGAGCCGCCGGAGGTTCACGGCGTTGACGCTGGCGTCGTCGCCCTGGTCGATCACCTTGATGGTGTCGTCCGCGCCGACGCAGGCGAGCGTGATCTGGAGACCGCCCGTGCCCCAGCCGCGCGCGATCGGCATCTCGCGCGATCCGAACGGCACCTGGTGGCCGGGGATCGCCACCGCTTTGAGGATCGTGCGCCGGATCTCGCGCTTCGCCATGTCGTCGAGGAATCCGAACGTGTAGCCCTCGAACTCCGCGCCGCGCTCGTCGATGAGCGCTCGCACGCCCGTGGCGCTAACCACGGCGCGCCGCCGCGACCAACTCGCGCACCTTGCTCGTGCGCTGCACGGAGGCCACGAAGTCCACGTAGTGCGGGAGCTTGAGGTGCTCGACGAATCCCATCGCCTCGATCGAGTCGATGTGGTACATCACGTACTCCTCGTCCTCGATCGCCGCGCCGGACTTCGTCGCCTTCTTCAGCGACCCGTCGAGGATGCTCATGGAGATCGCCTTCCGCTCGTTGCGGCCGACGACGATGCCGTAGCTCACGACGTACTCGGGGTTCTCGCCCTGGACGTGCTCGTGGTCCTCGGTGCCGTCGTGCGTGTGCTGCGCACCCTCATCGCCGCCGACGACCTGGTAGCACTCGGTCACCGGCACCCAGCCGATGCGCACCGGGCCGCCCGTGATCGGGTGCGAGATCTGCACCGGCAGGTCGCCGTAGCGCAGCTCCGCGATGTAGCCGTGCGCCCCGCCGTAGCCGCGCATGCCGGCGTACGCGAGCGAGAGCATCGCCCCCGTCTCACCGCGCGCGAGCACCTGCAGACGCGCCGCGCGCGTCGAAGGGAATCGCAGCGGCTCGCGGGTCACGTCGAACGGCTCGTCGTCCGAGGTGCGCCGGGGCGCCTCATGCATCAGGCCGTCGGCGCGCAGCGTGTCGATGACGAGCGGGAACTCCTCGGGCGCGGCGCCCGAGGGCAGCGCGTCGATGTCGCCAATTGGTGCGGGCGTCTTCGGCGGCGTGTCGCGAAGCGTGAAGTCGAGCAGGCGCTGCGTGTAGTCACGGGTGCGCCCGAGCACCTGGCCACCGGGGATGTCCCGGAACGCCGAGGACACCCGGCGCAGGATGCGCATCTGGCGTCCCGACGACGGGAACGAGTAGCCGACGCGCGGCAGCGTGGTGCGGTACGCCCGCAGCAGGAAGCCGGCCTCGATCGGGTCGCCCTCCGCCTGCTTCACCGCGAGAGCGCCGAGGTCGAGGTCGTACACCCCACCCTCGCCCATCACCTGGTCGAGCAGCAGCTCAACGTGGTCCGTGACCTGCGGGAGGGCGACCGGGTGGTCGGAGTCGGTGACCTGCGCCGCGATCAGGGTCTCGGCGTGCTCGATGGCGTCCATGCCACCTCGGACAGAGCTGTATCCCATCTCAGTCCTCCAATTCGATGCGGGTGCTGCGCGGCAGGCACGCGATGCGCCCCTGCGGGTCCACGAGCACGATGTCGATGCCCGTGGGGTACACGGCGTTGCGTTCGATGAGCGCGTGCAGCGCGGCAACGTCGAGTCCATCGAGCGACAGCGGCTGCACGCTCTCGATGCCGGGGCCGCTCAACGAAACTCGCAGCGCGCCGCTGCCGATCGCGTCCACACGGACGACCACGGTCGCGGAGCGTTCCGGCTCTTCGAGGTAGCCCTCGCTCGCCATCTCGATCACATCGAGCGCGTGGGCGGCGTCCGTGAGGACATAGCCGGCGGCGGCCAGTACATCAGAGCGGGCGCCCGTGCGGCGCAGGATCTGCTCGTGCACGGAACGGTCATCCGCCTCGACGGCAAACGTCACCTCGTGGTCGAGCAGGCTCTGCATCACGACGAGCGAGCTGCCCCACGCGCCGTCCGCACCGCGCGCCTCGGGCAGCGTGTGGATCGTGCCGGGCCGTGACATTGCATCGAGGAGCGCGCGAAACGCCCGCTGCTCCTGGTCGGCGACGACGGTCTGTCGAGGCGCACGTGAAGTGTCGGTGGCCATTACGTCACGTCCTCGAACTGCACACGCGTCCGTGCGACCTCGGCCCAGCGCTGCGCCCAACGGCGCTCGTCTGCTCGGACGGCCTCGTCGAGGAAGGCATCGATGCGGTCGCACAGCGGGTGCTCGGCGGCGACTGCTGCATCCAAGACGGCGGCAGCGAGGGCGTGCTCCATCGACTTGCCCATCACCATGGCGTAGCCACGGTGCTCGCCCGCGGCGACCTCCGCCTCGGCGACGGTGACCTCGGTGAAGTTGAACGGCAGTCGGTCCGCCGGCTCTTCCACCCGCACCATCAGCAGACCAACAGTCGGTCCGCGCGTGACCTCGACCTCGAACGTCTCGAGGACGTCGTCGGCGAGGGCGACGATGGCCGCAGCATCGGCTGCCGCCATCGCCTCCAATCGCTGCTCACGGTTCATGTCGTCTCCCTGCCCGCCGTTCGGCGTCGAGCGGCCCGAAGGGCCTCGACTACCCCTTCTCGGCGAGCTCCTTGAGGTTGAGCTTCAGCAGCTTCGCGATATCGCGAAGCGGGTTGTAGAAGGCGTCCAGCGTCTTCAGGCCCAGGGACTCGTGCGGGTCCACGTACCAGTAGCGCAGCGTGCCCACGAGCTCCGGCTGGTCCTTCATGCTGAGCAGCGCGTCCTTGACGGCCTTCTTGAAGGTCTCCGGCATCTCCTGCCGGATGCCGAAGGCGGTGCCAGGGATCGGGTCGGTCACGTCGAGGATGGCGATCTTCCCGTCCGGGCAGGCGTCGAAGGTCTTCCTGATCTCCTCCTGCGTACGCGGCTTGCCGATCTCGCCGTCCGCCCACATGCAGGCTTCGATCTGCTTGCTGGCGATGAGGGTCAGCAGATTGCCCTCGTTCGTGGCGCCGCCCGGCGCCTTGCCGTTCCACACCGACAGGACTGAGGTGGGGTGGCTGCCCGCGAACACCGTCTTGAATTCCTTGTCGGGGTCAAAGCCGCGCTTGATCAGCAGCGTCTTCGGCGCGAGATGCCCGGAGGCCGACGCCGGGTCGACGAAGTTGAAGCCCTTCCCCTTGAAGTCCTCGAGCTTCGTAATGCCGCTGCCCTTCTTGGTGAAGACGACGGACTGGTAGGACGGCAACGACTTCGCGTCGTAGACGCACTCCTTCACGGAAGCCGGGCAGGAGACGTACGTCCCGAGCGCCTCAGCCTGCGCCTCCTGGACAGCCAGCACGTACGCGAACGGGCCGACGAGCATGGCGTCCACGCGATCGGCGCGCATCGCCTCGATCACCGCGCCGTACGAGGTGCCGGTGAAGAGCTTCACCGGCATCCCCAGCTTGGCCTCCAGGTGCTTCTTGAACGGGTCCTGCCGCTTCAGCACCGCCTCCGCGTCGTCACCGCCGAAGTAGCCGAGGACGAATTCCTTCGGCCAGCCGGCCTTCGGATCGACCGTCGCCGTCGCCGACGCCTGCGCGCTGACGTTCTTAGCCGCGGGTGCGGATTCCTTTGTCGTGTTGCCGCCGCACGCGCTCGCGGCCAGCGCCGTAACGCCGATCGCGGCGAGTGCGAGGTGACGCCATCGCAGGTTCATGAATGTTCCTCTCGTTCCCTCTGGATTGATTGAGATCTGGTTTGGGTGCTGGGGGTGAATGAGCACTGGGTGGGCTGGACAGGGGTTAATGAACCTCGACCGCGGCCCCCGGCACGCCCTCGGAGGGACGGGGCGTGCCGGACGCCGCGAGGAACCGTCAGATGAAGCGCCTCCGCACGATGTCGCTGAACCGATCGACCAGCGTGACCATGAGGACGATGAAGATGAGCGCGCCGAGCAGCAGGTCGTACTGGAACAACGCCATGTACTTGCTCAGGACGAATCCGACGCCGCCTGCCCCGACCAGACCGAGGATGGTGGCGGAGCGCACATTGCTCTCGAACAGCAGCAGTGCGTACGACAGGACGAGGGGCATCGCCTGCGGCAGCACCGCGTAGGAGATGACCTGCCAGCGGTTCGCGCCGGTCGCGCGGATCGCCTTCACCTGCTCCGGGTCGATCGCCTCGATCGCCTCGGCGAACACCTTCGCCATGAACCCGATCGAACCGATCGCGAGCGCCATGACACCGCCGAACGGCCCGAGGCCGACCGCGGCGACGAAGACCAGCGCGAAGATGATGTCCGGCACCGCGCGGTTCGCGTTCAGCAACATCCGTGTCGTCTGGTACACGAGCGGGTGTGGCGCGATGTTGCGCGCGGCGAGCAAGGCGAACGGGATGGACAGGATGATCGCGAACACCGTGCCGACGATCGCGATCTGGATGGTCTGCACCACCGCGTAAAGGATCTCCGGGAACGGGAACGTCACATTCGCCAGTCCGATGCGCGGAATCGTGACGAAGCCGAGCGGGATCGGCGGCGTCTGGAGTGTTTCGTCGACCATCTCGAACGCGGGCGGAAACATCCGCACGATGAAGTTGCGGATGTTCGGGATGCCGGCGATGAGTTCCGATGGTCGAGCGTTCGTCGCCTCGAGGCCCCACAGCAGCAGCGCCGAGACGAGAAGCACCGTCAACACACGGCGCAACGAGATGCGGGGCCACACACGGAGCAGCTCGAGCCGGCCCTCGGGACTGATCTGAGACGGCGTGAAGTTGGTGGAGTCGACGAGCCCCGCCATCAGCGGGTACCCCCGGCCAGCGCCGGCTCCGCCTCGGTCGGCGCTGGGGCAAGCGAACCGATCGAGGGCGGAGCCGCGGGCGGTGCCGTCGGTACGACACCGCGGGAGAAGGACTTCCACTCGCGGTCAAAGCGGTAGGTGCGGTTCAGCACGTCGTCCGTCAGCCCGGAGGGCGGCCCGTCGTACACCACCACGCCCTGCGCTATGGCACAGATGCGGTCGCAGCACTCCACCGCCAGATCGACGTCGTGAATGTTGATGAGGGTCGGGACGCCCTCGTCGCGCGCGATGCGCGCGAGGTCCGCGAGCACCTGCTCGGACAACTCGGGGTCGAGACTGGCAACGGGCTCGTCCGCGAGGATGACGCGCGGCTCCTGCGCAAGCGCGCGGGCGATCGAGACGCGCTGCTTCTCGCCGCCCGACAGCTGGTCGGCGCGATGGCTCGCGCGATGCAACATCGATACGCGCTCCAGTGAGCGCACCGCGATCTCGCGGTCCTCGGCGGGGAAATGATAGACGAGCGGCCCCACCGAGCGCCGATGCCCCAGGCGCCCCGACAGCACGTTGTTCATCACCGACAGCCGCTCGATGAGGTTGTACTCCTGCCAGATGAATCCGACGCGCCGCTGGATCGTGCGGAGCTCGTCGCCCGACGCGCCAAGGACGTCGTCACCGTCGATCGTGAGCGAACCGGTCGCGCCGCGTTCGAGGCCATTGATGCAGCGGAGCAGCGTGGACTTGCCGGCGCCGGAGCGCCCGATGATCGCGCACACCTCGCCATCCTCGACGGTGAGGTTGATGTCGTTCAGGGCTTCGTAGCCATTGGGATAGACGTATCGCAGGTGCTTGATGCTGAGCATGCACGTCCTCTTGCGTCACGCGCGGGTCGCATGCGATTGCGGGTCGCATGCGATTGATGTGGGCGGGACGCGGGGAGGGTCGTCGCCGTCTGATGAGGAGACTAGGGAGAACCCTCAGCACTCAAGTGAAGGCCGCGATCGGGGATCAACAAACTCTCGTTAAGAGCGCCCGCGACTCAAATGCCCACGGGAGATTCAGGGAACCGCGCTGCAATCTCCCCGATGCAAACACGGCCTTAATCAGCGCCGGGCGATCGGCGTTGATACTCGGCGCGGACGACGAAGGAGTCGCTGTGTCGACAATGCTGGTCGTGGAGGACGACAGGACCATTGCGGAGGTCGTCGCGTACCAGCTCCAGCGCGAAGGGCACCAGGCGACGATCGCGACCGACGGCATCGAGGCCCTCGAACGGCTCCGGGAAGCAGCCTACGACCTCGTCATCCTCGACCTCATGCTGCCGCGGCTGTCGGGGCTCGACGTGCTGCGGATGCTCCGGCGTGACTCCGCCACCCCCGTCATCATCTTGAGCGCACGCGACGGCGATGCCGACCAGGTCTCCGCGCTCGACCTCGGCGCGGACGACTACATCACCAAGCCCTTCTCCATCCGCCAGCTCCTCGCGCGGGTGGCGGCGATCCTCCGACGCCACGTCCCCACGCCCTTGGCGCCGCCCGCCCTGCACCAGCTCGACGGCGAGATCGTGATCGACGAGGACAGCCACGAGGTGCGCAAGCGCGGCCAGATCGTCCCGCTGGCACCCAAGGAGTTCGAGTTGCTCGCGTTCCTCGCACGCCGCCCGAACCAGGTGTGCTCCCGCGACGCGGCCTTGAACGCGGTCTGGGGCTACGGCTACGAAGGAGAGACCCGCACCGTGGACGTCCACGTCCACTGGCTGCGCCGCAAGCTCGAGGACGACCCGGCCAACCCTCGATATCTCATCACCGTCCGGCAGTACGGCTACAAACTCGTCATGCCCCCGTCCAGTCAGGAGAGTATTCCCGGTCCGCCTAGAGTACGAGGCAAAGACAGAGCGGACGCGCCTCGGAAGGGGTTGAGGGGCAGCAGATAACTGGACGAATTTCGCGAGCCGGCCCCCTCGTGAAGCACAGCGCTCACGCTAGAATGCTTCCCAAGCAGAGGGTCGCCGGTTCGAATCCGGTCTCCCGCTCCAAAGACCCGCAGATACATGGAGAAGCCCCGGTGTGCGCCGGGGCTTCTGCGTGCCACTCGCCGTGACCATCTGTTCTTGAGGCAGAACCATAACGGAGGTGCTATCAGCTCAGATTGACGAGGTCATACGATGAGCCCTGACAGAACCCCGTGCCCGCAGGGAGGTTTGGCTGGACGCTGATGAAACGTCTTGCTGCCGCCGTAGTCATTCTCTTCGCCGTAACCACGGGGACGTTCGCTGACGCATCGGCGCAGGTCGCAGTTGGTTCTT
>CAMDAY010000043.1 GCA_945888895.1 Dehalococcoides mccartyi
GTGCGCACGAACGAGGTGCCGTGGACGCTGAGCAAGACGCCCGCGGTCTACGGCCCGCTCGCCGGCAAGATGAACGAGCACAGCGATGCCGTGCTGGCGGAGATCGGGCGCGTGCCGGCGGGCAGCACTGCGGCGAGCTAGCGACTGAACGAGCCTGCTTACCGCGGACGAATCATCCCGTCCGCGTGCCTGGACTTGCGCGCGTACACGACTGACTGAGGGGACACGAAGATGACGGGACCGCTGACCGGGAGCCTGGTGCTCGATCTGACGCAGGGCGATGGCGCGCCGTTCACGGCGATGCAGCTGGGCGACGCGGGCGCCGATGTGATCAAGGTCGAGCCGATCGAGGGCGACTGGGCGCGCCACCTCGGCGGTCCGTTCAACCACGGCGACGGCCCGCTGTTCATGGCGATGAACCGCAACAAGCGCAGCATCGCGGTCGACCTCGAGAGCGCCGAGGGACGCGCGATCGTGCAGGAGATCGCGAAGCGCGCGGACATCCTCGTGCACTCGTTCCCGCACGCGGCGGACGCGGCACGCCTCGGCTTCGACTACGCCACGCTCGAGGCGCTCAACCCGCGCCTCATCACCTGCGACATCTCGACCGTCGAGCGCTCGGGGCCCGACGCCGAGCTGCAGGAGACGGACCTGACGGTGCAGGCGCGATCGGGCCTGCCCAGGTTCCTCGGCCGCCGGGGCGAGGCGCCGCTGCGCTACGGGTCGAACTACGCGGGCGTCACGGCGTCGCTGTACGCGATGCAGGCGATCCTCGCGGCCATGTACTGGCGGAACAAGAGCGGCGTGGGCCAGCAGATCGAGACGTCCTACCTGCGGGCGATGATCGCGACGCAGCAGAACTACCTCACCTCGTTCAGCGATCCGGACGACACCTCGTACGGTGGGTTCTACACCTCCCACCTGGAGCCACCGGCGCAGGGCATGGAGACGGCGGGGCAGCGCGTCGAGATGGGGTTCAACTTCGCCCGCGACCCGAAGGCGATCGACAAGCTCGCCGAGTGGCTCGGGATCCTCGGCGAGATGCACGAGCAGTACCCCGCGACGAAGGAGCGCCCGCTGGGCCAGCAGGACAACGCCACGCTGCGTCCGCTGGTGGAGCGGGAGCTGAAGAGCAAGCCGTACGCCGAGGTCTACGACAAGATGATGGAGCTCGGCCTCCAGTGGGCCCCCGTGCACGACTACGGCACGCTCTACCAGGATCCCGGCATCCTGGAGCAGGACGTGGTGCGGACGGTGGAGCACCCGGTGCGCGGCACGCTCCAGCAGGTCAGCCCGGCGTGGCAACTGGACCAGGCGCCGGCAGAGATCCGCCTCGGCCCTCCGCTCCTCGGCGAGCACACCGACGCCGTGCTGAGCGAGATCGGCTGCGACGCGGGGCGCATCGCCTCGCTCCGGGCGGCGGGCACGGTCGCCTAGCCTAGACACCTCGATGACCAAAGCGAGGGCCGGCTGAAGCCGGCCCTCGGCACGTCCGGGCCACCGGGGGCTCCAGGCGGGATTCGCCCGAGCGAGGGCTGCGTTGCTATCCTGAGCGCACGTTGCTACGCCGTGCGAAGGATGCTCATGTCGGGACCTCACGCCGATGGTTCGCGCCCCATCCGCCGCCGGCTTTCCCGCCGACGGCTGTTGTCGTCGGCGGGCAGCGCGGTGGTGGTGCTGTCTGCGGCGGCGCTGATCGACTGCGACTCCACGCCCCCTGTCTCCATCCCCACCGCAGGTGGGACGCGCATTGCAGGGCCCTCGACGCC
Source organism: Dehalococcoides mccartyi (assembly GCA_945888895.1). GTDB lineage: Bacteria > Chloroflexota > Dehalococcoidia > UBA2979 > UBA2979 > SHYQ01. The sequence goes on from CAMDAY010000043.1 coordinate 1,770, forward strand.
GATCGCCGCGCCCACCCCCTCGATTCGTCGAGGGGGCGCTTGGCGCATCGCGCTGTCGGCGGATCCGGGGAGCCTCGACCAGGCGGCGAACGCGGGCGGGTCGGCGAAGGTCGCGGGCGCACCGGTGTACAGCCGACTGCTGGCGTACGAGTCGGGGCCGGGCAAGCCGCGCGCGAATTTCAGCACCGTCCCGGACGCCGCGGAGTTCACACAGGCGCCGGACGCTCAGACGTTCGTGGTGCGCCTGAACCCGCGTGCGAAGTTCACGCAGCCCATCGAGCGCGTCATGACCTCGGCGGACGTCAAGTACTCGTTCGACCGCATGCTTGGGCGGGCCGGTGCGATGAGCCAGAGCGGCGACGCTCCATTGCTGTCGATGGTGCAGTCGATCGAGACGCCCGATGACCGCACGGTCACGTTCAAGCTCAAGGAGCCGTTCGGCGCGTTCGCCCCGGTGCTGGCCGATCCACGAGCGCTGATGATCATGCCTGCGGAGACCGGCAAGGCGTTCGATCCCGCACGCCAGATGGTGGGGTCGGGCCCGTTCACCCTGAAGTCGTATGAGCCGGGCACGCAGCTGAGCTACACGCGCAACGCGGAGTGGCACCTCGGCGGGGACCGGCCGTTCCTCGATGGCATCGAGGTCAGCATCCTCCGCGACGCTCCGGCAGCCGTCTCGCAGTTCCTCACAGGCGGCCTCGACGCGCTGTCGATCGGCGCGGCGGATCTCAAGCGCGTGCGTGACGGGGTCAAGGGCGTGGTGATCGATCAGGCGCCGCCGATGCAGATCCAGAACATCACGTTCTCCGGCCTCGACTTCGAGCCGCCATGGCGCGACGTGCGCGTGCGGCGGGCGGTGTCGATGGCGATCAACCGCGACGCGATGCTCGACGAGTTATTCGGGCTGAAGGAGATGAAGGCCGCGGGCCTCGACGTCCCGTACATGTGGGACGGCTTCCTGCCGTGGGGGATCACCGGCTATTCGCTCGAAGCGAAGCAGATGAAGCCCGACCGCGCGGCGTCGTTCAAGTTCAACACGTCCGAGGCGGCCAAGCTGATGGATGCGGCCGGGTGGAGCGGCGGCTTCGGTGTGGAGTGGCACTCCTCCGGTGCCTTCCGCGGCGGCTACCCGCTGAACGCGCGCCTCGCCGCGCAGCATCTCCGCGAGATCCGCATCACCCTGCGCACGACGATCGAGGACTACGGGACGGTGTTCCTGAATAGCACGATCCCCGGCAACTTCCGCGGGATGGCCGCGATCCAGCAGTCGCTGGGCGAGCCGGGTAACTACCTCTCCGCGATGTACCTGCCGGCGTCGCTGCGGAACTCCGGGAAGATCAACGACCCGCGGCTCACCGACATGGTGACCACGATCAGCGCGAACACGAACCGTGAGGAACGCCGTCAGCAGATTCTGGATGTGCAGGACTACCTCGCGGACCGCATGTACAACGTGCCGCTGCCGAACGGCCCGGTGCTCACTGCGTACCAGCCGTCGGTGCGCAACGTTCTCGACTTCCAGTCGCAGGGAGTGACGTCGCCGATCGATCAGATCCCGTACTACTGGAAGGCAGCACTTTCGGGCTAACGAGGGCTGAGGGGCGTGGGCGGGTGCGCGGGATACCCGAACGCCTCTTCGACCTGCTGGCGCCGACGGAGCTGGTCCCACAGGCCGGGGAATCAGCGATCAACCTCAACATGAAGAGACCGCCCCTCACGGGGCGGTCTCTGTGTGTACGCGATCCGCGCGAGGTGCGCGCTACTTCAGGTCGATGAAGCGGCGCGCGTTCTTCGCGAGAATGTCTTCCTTCTCGGTGTCCGAGAGGTCGAGGCCCATGATCGTGCGGACGTAGCCACGCACCTCGGAGCCCGGTGCGTCGGTGCCGAACATGCAGCGGTCCGTGCCGATGGTCTTCAGGAACCGCGCAGCGTCCTCGATCGGGACGCAGCGGTGCGCGTCGCGCGCACGGCCGTTGCCGTTCGGCTGGAAGAAGCCGCCCGAGATGTCGAACTGCACCTGCGGGAAGCGCCGCGCGAGCTCGATGCGCTCGTCCCAGTACGCGGTCGTGAGGTGCGCCATGATAAAGCGGAGGTTAGGGAACTTCTCGAACACCGGGTAGAAGTTCACCGGCTCGCCGTAGGGGCCCGAGCCCGCTGGCGCCTTGCCACCCGCCGCACCGGAGTCGCTGAGGATCGGCACGCCGACGGACGAGAGCTTCTCGTAGAGCGGGAACATCTTCTCGTCGCCGGGGTAGAACCTCGAGAGGCCGGGGTGGATCTTCACCCCCTTGGCACCCGCGGCGAGCTGCTTCTCCAGCTCGTCCATCATTCCCTGCTGGTCGCCGAAGAAGACTCCGATGTCGACGTTCACGTACGGCGTCACGCGGCTCTCAGTCTGGCAATGTTCGACGACCCAGTCGTTGAACTGGCGGACGCGGTCCGTCATCTGGCCCTGCAGGTCCTTGCGGGCCTCGGCCTCCTCCGCGCTGCCGGGCGCGAGGCGCGCGACGCGGTTGTCGATGATGCGATTGATGTCGATGTAGTTGATCGCGAAGATGTGCGAGAGGCCCTCTTCGCGGAACCACTCAGAGATGCCTTCGGGGTTCGCGTTGTACCATTCGTCCGGCCAGCCGGGGTGGTTGAAGACGACCTTTTCCTGCTGCCGGTTGCGCGTGTAGTGCACGTGCACATCGATGACTTCGGGAACGCTCACACTGGCCTCCTGGGACTGGCTGGCGGAATGGCGAGGATGCCCGCTCGGGCGTCGAGTCCGTCTCCTGCCGCCCGCATCCTAGTGCGGTCAGGCGATCTCTGCACGCTTCGCGATGCGGACCCCGCGAGGTGCCTCGACGCTCGTCAGGCGATGCGAAGCGGCTAGCCGCGGCCGACGAGCGGCATGTTTGCCGCCATCACGGTCATGAAGAGGACGTTCGCGTCCGGCGGCAGGCTGGCCATGTACACGACGGCCCGCGCGACGTCATCGACGTTCATTGTCGGCTCGACCTTTGTCGATCCGTCGGGCTGGATGATCCCGGCCTGCATCGGCGCGGTCATCTCCGTCGCCGCGTTGCCGATGTCGATCTGGCCGCAGGTGATGCCCATGCGCCGCCCATCGAGGGCGAGCGATCGCGTGAGGCCGGTCATCGCGGTCTTCGTCGTGGCGTACGGCGCGCCGTTCGGTCGAGGGGAGTGCGCGGCGATCGAGCCGTTGTTGATGATGCGACCGCCGCTCGGCGTCTGCGTCATCATCAGCCGCACCGCGCCCTGCGCGCAGAGGAACGCGCCATTGATGTTGACGTCTACGACGCTCTTCCACTGCTCGAACGTCAGATTCTCGAAGTGAACGGGCGGTGCGCCGATGCCGGCGTTGTTGAACAGCAGGTCGAGACGTCCGTACGCCCCGCGGATCGACTCGAACAGCGCGTCCACGGATTCCGGGTCGGCGATGTCCGTGGGCACGGCGAGGTGCTCCACGCCGCCCGGCGTGCTCTCACCGAGGAGCGCGGCGGTCTCGCGCAGCGGTTCCGCGCGCCGCCCGGCGAGGACGACCGAGTAGCCCTCGCCGGCCAGCGCCAGCGCCACGGCCCGACCGATGCCCGTCCCCGCGCCCGTCACCAGCGCTACCTTGCGGTCAGCCATGCGTCGCTCCTCGTCCTGATCGTGTGTCCTCGGCGCATCTTCCTACATGCGCGCCGCACGCGCCCCCGGCGCGGCGTTGCGCTCACGCGCACCGGTGGGGCACCGTGTACGGGCGCCTCGACCGAGGTGCGGAGGACACTGCGATCGAGGGGGACGAGGATGATCGGGCCGCTGCACCATGTGGGGATCTCGACACCGGACATCGAGCGGGCGATCACCTTCTACACGACCCTGTTCGGCTTCCAGGTGATCGACCGCAGCAACTGGGGGCCGGGCAACGCCGTGCGCGACCGCCAGCTCCACGCCGCCGGCTCCACGGCGGAGCACGCGATGATGCTGCGCGAGGGCACGCGCCTCGAGCTGCGTCAGTACACGGTGCCCGCGGGACGCCCGAAGGCCGTTGACGCGCCGGCCGTCGACCACGGCATTAACCACTTCTGCTTTGCCGTGGACGACGTGCACGCGGAGTACGAACGGCTCTCGGCAGCGGGCGTGGTGTTCGACTGCGAGCCGCTCGAGGTGCGCCCCGGCGTCATGCTCACCTACGCGCGCGACCCTGATGGCAACGTGATCGAGTTGCTGTCGGGGCTCTAGCGGGCGGGCACAACGGGGCTGGTGGTTGGTGGGCCCGCAGGGACTCGAACCCTGAACCGATGGGTTAAAAGCCCACTGCTCTGCCAATTGAGCTACGGGCCCAGACCACCTAGCCACTCTACGATTTTGGCGGCGTGAGCGGGAGCCTCCGCCCGAGACCTCGGGCGGAGCGCGCTAGAAGACGCTCAGCACCATGACACCGGATACGACGAGCAGCGCGCCCAGGATGACCCGCGGCGTGATGCGCTCGACGCCGCGCAGGAAGACCGAGGCGAAGACCAGCGTAAACAGCGGGTTCGTCGCCAGCACCGGCGCGATGACCACCACCTGACCGAGCTCCAGGGCGTTGAACATCAGGAGCACGCCCGCCGCCGAGAAGATGCCGCCCGCAGCGAAGAACAGCGTCCCGCGGCGGAAGTGGTCGCCCCGACTGCCGAGGTTCCGCGCGCTCAAGAGCGCGAACCCAAGCGTCCCCCAGAACAGCGAGATCAGGGTGCCCGTGAGTGGCGGCGCGAGGTCGCCGATGATCTGGCGCGTGATCACCTGCGAGCTGCCGTAGGCCATCGCCGCGCCCAGCGCGAACGCGACGCCGGTGACCAGCGTGCGGCGCGGAGTGTGCTCGGCGGGTGCGGGGGGCGATGCGGTCTGCGTCATGGCGGGTGTCCTCGACGCTACTTCGGCGCGGTGATGGTGACGAGCAAGCCGCTGAGGATCAGGGCGATGCCCGCACCCGTCGCCAGCGTGATGTGCTCGCCGATGAACAGCACAGCGATGATCACGGCGAACAGCGGCGACGAGGCGAGCAGCGGCGTCGATCGCCCCACGCCGAGCCGGCTCATCGCCATGTAGTTGAAGAACCGGCCCATCGGAAAATTGAGGATGCCGATCAGGCCGAACAGCGCGATCCCGGTCCACGAGACCGCGAGGAGCGCATCCAGCTCGAGCACCGCCACCAGCAGCGCTGTCACGAGCAGGCCGGAGGTGAGCGAAAGCAGCGTGCCCATGCTCGTGGAGAGGTCACGCAGTCCGTGGCGCACGAGGACTGCGCTCATCCCCCACGAGGCGGCAGCACCAAGCGCGAGCACGATCGCAAGCACAGGCGTCTCTTCCCACCCGCCGAGTCCGGCGGGGCTAGTCAGTTCGATGGTGTACTGCGGCTAGGCGACGAGTTGCGTGCAGAAGGAGCAGCGCCGCGCCTCGATCGGGATCTCGCTGATGCACTCGGAGCACTTCTTCGTCGTGGGGTCGGCTGGCGGGGTACGTCGCGCGCGAGTCAGCAGCATGTTGATCGGCTTCACGACGAAGAAGAAGATCACGGCCGCGAGTATGACGAAGGAGATCACGGCGTTCAGGAAGTGGCCGTACTTGATGACGCTGCCATTGACGGTCAGCGTCAGCGCGGAGAAGTCCGGCTGCCCGCCGAGGCTGCCGATCAGCGGCGTGATCACATCCTCGACCAGCGCCGTGACGACGGCGCCGAACGCAGCGCCGATGACCACCGCCACGGCGAGGTCGACCACGTTGCCGCGCAGCAAGAAGCGCTTGAAATCACCCATCGCGTCCTCCTCCATCCGCCGCGTCCTGACGCGGTGCTCGGCGGATTCTAGTCCGGCCTCGACCGTGGGGGGAGTCTCGTGGGGTTGCGCCCCACGTCTCGTTCATAACGAGTACCGTGGGGGCCGCGAAGCGACCTCTGGGGGCGGACATGTCGAACGTTCATGCTGCGAAGCGCCGCTGGCTGCGCCACCGGGGATGACCCGCAGGGTCGCATCGCTCCTGGCTGCGCTGGTAGTCCTCGCGGTTGCCCATGCCGGCGGTGCGTGGCCCTCCCACGCGCCGCTCCGCGTGCGCGATGGGTGGACGGCCGCCAGCTCGATGGATCGCGCGGGAGCGTGTCTCGCGGCACGCCTCGCCGTGCGTGAGCTGCTGGACGCGCCCCACCGCTGGGCCGGGACCTGTGGAGCCGGCGCGCACGGCTGGATCGGGAAAACCTCCACGGACCAGGGCGCTTCGTGGCACGTGATGGGCGTGGTGCACTCGCTGCAGCCGTCCGGCCGCGCGGCACGGCTCGCCTTCGCCGTCACGATCGATGAGGGAGCGGACGGCGCCTACCGGTCGACGGTGCATGACCTCGAAGAGATCGGGGCGCCCCCGCGCTAACCGAGGTTGGGCGGCTACTTGCCGGCGAGCGCCGCGTCCAGCGCTTGCTTCACCTCGGCGAGGTCGATGATGCCCTCGAACTTCGCGGTGACGACACCCTGACCGTTGACGACGAAGATGAACGGCTCGCTGCGGAGCTTCCACTCCTCGAACTCGCGTCCGGCGACCAGCGTCCCCTTCCGGGCCTGTGCGAGGTCGACGGGCTCGATGTGGATCACGTGCACGCGGTCCTTGTACTGCTGGTACGCGGGGACGACGACCGTCTCCATGACCGGGCCGCAGAAGCGTGTCTGGCAGAAGGCCGGAGTGACGAACGCCACGAGCGAGGGCTTCCCGCTGGCGATCGCGTCCGCGACGGCGATGTTGTGGAACTCCGGGCGCGTCGTCCTGGACGAGTCGATCTCGGAGAGGTTCGCCACGTCCTTGGCGAGCTTCTGCTTCGTGCGCGGCGCCTGGTCGCCGATGCTGGACTCCGAGGTGCGCTCGAGGACGGCGAACGTGACCAGCAGGTTCCTGTAGGTCTTGTTGCCGGTCTTCACCTGCAGTTGTGCGCCCCAGAGCCCGGCCTCGTTGAAGTCCACGTTCGTCGTGAACACGGTCGTGAGCGAGCCTTCGTGCCTCGGCGCGGCGGGGGCCTCGTGCGACGGGTCGCGGAGCGCGACCTTGACGAGCACCCGCCCGTTGGCGTCGCTGTCGAGGTGCATCGTCCGGCCGTTCTGGTGCTCGTCGGCGATGTCGACGGTGCGTGCCGTCATCTCGTACGAGCCGAGCAGCGTGCCGGCGTCGGGATGCTTCTCCGGCTCGTTGTCGATTCGGAAGATCCTCGCCGTGACGGTCCCCTCGAGGATCAGCGTCTGGTCGCGCTTCAGCAGCGCGAGCGCGACGCGCGAGGGGCCCTTGCCGAGGTTGGAATTGATGATCACGGGCGTGAACGGCACGCTGCTCAACGAGGTCGCCACGCTCTTCGAGTCCCACTTCGGCGCGACCGGCGCACTGGCCGACATTCCGCCGCACGAGGTGGCCAGCAGGCCACACGCGGCAAGCGCGAGGAACAGGACGGGGCGCAGCAGGCTCCGGGAACACGAGGTGTGCCGGGACATCGAGGCTCCTACTCCGGGCGTGCCCGGGGGATGCGGTGGGGTGGACTGATCATCGCCCCTCCTTGGGAACGCTGGCAAATCATCACCGGTTCCTCGACGGGGGCTGATCGCTACTTGGATTCCCGCGGGAGCGTGAGGGCGGCGCCCCCTCACACTTGGTTCTCTGCTTCTCACGCTCCCGCGCGGAGAGGGGCAGGCGTGGGCCGTGCCGTCCCGCGCTGCGATGTCGACCTCACTCGTCGAGTCAAGGGTGCGGCCGCTCCGCGTCGGGCAGCGTGCTAGACCTCGGAGCGCTGGTAGGCCGTCGAGAGGGAGTCGGCGTACTCGTTCCAGCGGCTGCCGTCGTGGGCGCGGATCCACTGGATGCGCGCCAGCGGACGCTCCTGGGCAAGCGCGTACGCCTGCTGCACCAGATCGAGGTTCTTCACCTCGCCGTCGCGGCGACGCCAACCGAGGCGCTCCCAGCCCTTGGCCCACTGCGTGAGCGTGTTCACCACCAGCGCGCTGTCCGTGAACACATCGGCCTCCTCGGACGGGCCGAGGAAGCTGAGGCCGGCGATCATCGCCGTGAACTCCATGCGGTTGTTCGTCGTGGCGGGGTCGGAGCCCCACTCCTGCGCGAGGACCACACCGTCCCGCACGTAGACCGCGCCCCAGCCCCCCGGGCCGGGGTTGCCCGAGCACGAACCGTCCGTGAACACGCCGGTGGTCGGGCCACCCTCGAATCGGGCGAGGATCTGCGCCGTCGTCAGGTTCATCGAGCGCGTGACCGAGGTGCCACCGCCGCCCGAGGGCCGTCGAGGACCACCGCTCGGGCGGCGCGATCCGTACTGCATGGGGGCTCCTCGGGGACGGTTCGCGCGACGCGCGTTACTTGATCGGGATCCCGTTGTAGAGCATCACGGGGTCACCGACGAATACGTCGCTCTCGAGGTTGGCGACGACCACCACGGGGCGGTCGGAGACGACCACCGCGCTGCCGACGAACCCATCCGGGAGCCGCTCGTCCTGCCACTGCCGGAAGACGAGGCCCTCCGGCCCGATGCGCGTGGAGCCCTGCGGGAAGAGACCGTTGGGGAACTGCTTCCCGTAGTAGACGACGTAGACCTGCGCGGCAGAGCCATCGAAGGCCAGCACGCGGAACCACGAGTTCCAGCCCTTCTTGCCGCCGAACGGCCCGAAGTTGCGATTGACGACCGGCATGACGACCTGCGTGGAGGCCTCCGCGCCCGTGAAGCCGCGGTAGTCGGCGATCGAACCGTCCGCGGAGAGTCGCTGCACGACGACTGCGATCGGGTTCACGGCCTGCATCCGGACGCTGCCGAAGAATGTGGCGGGCAGTGATTTCCCAGCTGGCATGCAGAGCGGCCCGCGCTGATCGCATGTCAGCACGCCATTCACGGTGACCGTGGTCTCCAGTTCGATCTCCGCGCCGTTCCCGTCGCGTCCGCTGTAGCGCAGTGTCACGTCATTGGGGAGCGCGGGGGCCGCGCTCATGATCCGGAAGCGCGTCGTGAACAGGCTCTGACCCTCGGTCGCGTTGCGGTTCACCAGCGGCAGCAGCACCACCTGGCTCGTCTCATCGACGCCCGTGCCGCGGTACGACGCGAGGCCGGCGCCGCCGCGCGCGCGCGTGTCGACCATCACCGCGAGCTGCTGCGAGGCGGCCGGGGTGCCGCTGCCGGATGCGTACGTGCGCACGCGTGCCGCACCGTCGAACCCGAACGGCGCGCCGATGTTCAACTCGTCGCGCACCATCGTTCCGCGCGGCGCAATGCGCTCGCCGCCCTGCGGGCAGCCCGAGCCGCCCGAGCCGGGGTCGCGGGTGCCAGAGGAGAGCGCGCCGTCCGCGTAGTACACGACCTCGACGCACGCGTCCCTCGAGTCGCTGGTGTTTTCGACCACGATGCGGGAGACGTGGCTGGTGTTGTTTACGATCATCGGCAGGAAGTACTCGGACACGCCGGCGCCGAGGCGGAGGCTGTCGCCGGCGATCTGGTAGGAGCCGTCCGGTCGCAGCACGTCGCGCGCCATCAGGCCGGTGAACGGCTGGTCGGAGACCACGTAGCCGGAGCCGCGGTAGCCCACCGGGAGGCCGTTGAAGGTCTGCTGGAAGAAGGAGCGGCCGGAGCCCGAGGTGATCGCGTCGCAGACGTTCGCCTGCGGGCATCCGTCTTTGGCGACGAGCCGACCGCTGGCGTCGTAGAAGTTGAGGTCGATGTTCGCGGGCTTCGAGCCCACGTTCTGGATGCGGAGCCAGGAGTTCTCGTCGCCCAGCTTCGCTGTCTGCGCCTCGGATCGATCCGAAGTAGCCAAGGTCAGGCCCACGAAGGCGATGGCGAGGAGCAGCGCCGCGACCACGCGCAGCCGTCGCCCGCGCCAGGGCAGCAGGTGTGGCACTTGTGTGACCCTTCCGCCCCGCCGCGCAAGAATCATAGGCGACCCCGCCTCGCACGTGCCAAACGCACCGCCCCGATTTGTCGAGGGTTGCGGTGCCTCGAGTGGGTGATTCGCTCACCAGCGGGAGCGGTGCTACGCTCAGTGGGCTTGGCCGCGACGCGGCCCGTTTGCCTCGGGGTGTAGCTCAGCTTGGCAGAGCGCTTCGTTCGGGACGAAGAGGTCCGCGGTTCAAATCCGCGCACCCCGACCACACTTCCCGCCTCTCAGGTCGGCAGGAACGAGACGCCCCTCGCGGCGTCTCCGCGCGACGAGTGTCTATGTCGCATTCGGACAGGACCGGCACCGCCTCGATGCCTCCGCTCTGCGCGATCGTGTGCAGCGGCAAGGAGTGTCGTGACCCCGCACGCGAGGCGCTGTGCGTCGCGCTCCGAGCCGAGGATGTGGTTGTCATTTCCAGCCGCTGCCTGCGCGTCTGTCACGGCCGGTCGTGCCGCTGCGGATGCGCGGGGCGTGGGAGATCGTCGCGCAGCTGCGCGGCAAGCGGTCGCGGGTCGGCGTGCTCAAGGCGTTGCGGCGCCAGCAGCGTCGCCGCGTGAAACCGCACCGGGTACATGGACGCGACCGCCTGAAGGCGATC
>CAMDAY010000044.1 GCA_945888895.1 Dehalococcoides mccartyi
GCGATGGAGCACGACATGATCGGCGTGGCGATGTCCACGAGCGGACGAGCGATCGTGCTGCCGACGTGGGGTGCGGAACCTCGACTGGGCACGAACCCGATCGCCTGGGCGGTTCCCGCGGGTGAGATGCCCTCGTTCGTCTTCGACATCGGCACATCGCAGATCGCGGCGAACAAGATGCGCCTCGCCAAGCGCGTGGGCGCGAGGATCGCGCCGGGCTGGATCGCGCGCCCCGACGGCACGCCCGTGATGGAAGAGGTTGACTTCCCGGAGGAGTACTACCTGCTGCCGTTCGGCGGCACGCGCGAGCTGGGCTCGCACAAGGGCTACGGCCTCGGGGCGACGGTGAACATCCTGAGCAGCATCCTCACCGGCATCGGCCCCAGCCTCCTGCCCTCCAGCCCCGGCTTCCACCTGATGGCCTACCGCATCGACGCGTTCATCGACGTCGCAAAGTTCAAGGCGGACCTCGATGAGTTCCTGCGCGGCCTCGTCGCCACACGCCCCGCGCCGGGCGAGGCGCGCGTCGTGTACGCCGGCCTGCTCGAGGAAGAAGAGCACGCGCGCCGCATCGAGACCGGCATCCCGTACCACACCGAGGTGATCGAGTGGTTCGGCACCATCGGCAAGGAGCTCGGCCTGACGTTCTCGTTCGTGTAGCAACACCCGGTCGCGCGGGGCCTCGACGAGGGTCGATGCCTCGCGCGACTCGGCCCGTGCTACATCCACACCGACGCGATCGTGACCACCCCGAACACGGCGAAGAGCACGGCGGCGATCCGTCCGAGGAGCCGCTCGGGCAGCCGCTTCCCCGCCGCGATCCCGACGCCGACGGCGAGCGCATCGGCCAGCACCATTCCCAGCGTCGAGCCCAACCACACGCCGATGAACCCCGGCTCGCGACTCGCGATCGAGACCGTCGCGAGCTGCGTCTTGTCACCGATCTCGGACAGGAAGAACGCGAGCGTCACGATGCCGAACGCGCCGAAGCGGCTGCTCCGCACCCGCGTGTCGTCCTCGTCCATCGTGTCGCCCCGGAGGCTCCACCACGCGAAGCCGAGGAAGGACAGCCCGACGGCGATGCGCACCGCCGTATCCGGCAGCACGCCATCGAGCGCGCGTCCAGCCGCGACGGAGGCGAGGTGGATCACCAGCGTCGCGACGGTGACGCCGGACAGGACGACCCACCAGCGATAGCGCGTGGCGAACCACAGCGCGACCAGCTGTGACTTGTCTCCCAGCTCGGCGACGAAGATGAGCAGCGTAGACAGCACGAAAGCAGACATGGCAACTCCGGCAACTGGTGCCGTGTGGGTGATGGAGCCGCGGTGTGTTCCGGGAACGTCGGGCGGAACATGCCTCGGCTCAACCCACGCGGCTTGCGTGTGGTTGAGCCAAGAGTCTCGCCCGCCCTCTCGCGAAGGACCGTGTCGCCGCCCTCACGCTGGAGGGAGTCTGTCGACGACACGCGAAGGACTACTCCCCCTCGGTCAGTGCTTCCAGTGTACGCGCACGCGCGCCGTCGCGGACAAGCAAACGGCCGAGGGCTCACGCCCTCGGCCGTTCGTCATGCGTGCTGCGTCTGCGCTAGGAGCGCGTAGCACGGCGACCGAGGAAGGTGACGGCACCCGCCGCAGCCACGAGTCCCACTACGATCATGATCGACGTCGAGGCGGTCGAGGACAGACCGGCGCTGCCGGTCTTGCTCGGCGCAGGGACGGCGGCGGTCGCGGCGGGAGTCGCAGCGGCCGGGGTGGCAGTCGCAGTCGTCGCGACATCCATCACCTGGCCGCGGATCTCGCCCGCCGGGATCGTCGACGTGTGGACATTGGCGTAGATGTTGCCGGCCTTGAGCGCGGTGATGAAGCCCGCGACGTTGCCGGCCAGTGGCCCCTTCAGCACGTCCGCAAGCTTCGCAGTGCCGGAGGCGCTGACCGTCCCCTGCGGGGAGGCCGGGATGAACAGGTCCACCACGACCCCGCCGTTGGCGCCCGCGGCGCCCATGTGCAGGTGCGACATCGTCATGTTGGTGATGTTCGGGACGGTGAGCGTCCACGTGAGCGTGCCAGCAGCCTCGTCCAGCGTGCCGACGAAGGTCCCTGTGGCGGTGGAGGCGTTCGCCGGGACCTCGGCGGAGCCTGAGAGCTTGGCGCCCCAGATCGTGGGGGCCGCCTGCGCGGCGGCGAGCGACGGGACGAGCGCAATCGTGATCGCTGCGGCGATGCCGAGCGCGATCACCTTCGGTGTGATGCGTGACTTGAACATGTGCATCCTCTGCCTGGTGCCCCTCAGATTGGGGCGCATGGTACCACTCGCTCGTTCGTCCGACCGCCGAGGCCGCGGCTGTCATAGACGCGCGGAACGGGTACGCTGCGCCTGCTCCGGGGAGCGCCGAGGTGGCGGGCAACCGCTCTCAGATGGCCCCTGGTCAACGAAGCGCCGAGCGGGGGGATGTCTGTGAAGATTCTGATCATGGGTGGCACGCGGTTCGTGGGACTGGCGTGCGTCGAGGAGCTGGCGAAGTTCGGCCACGACGTCACCATCTTCAACCGCGGTGTGACCGAGGCGCCCGTTGCGCTGCCTCGCAACATCCGCCGGCTGTACGGCGACCGCAACGACCACGACGCGCTGCGCGCGACGCTCAAGGACGAGAAGTTCGACGCAGTCGTGGACTGCTCCGCCTACCTGATGGCGGACGTTGAACTGATGGTGGAGATCTTCAAGGGCCGCATCGGCCACTACATCTTCATGTCCTCGCCGGCCGCGTTCGCACCCTCAACGGCGTTCCCGATCCCGGAGGACCACCCGGGTACGACGATCGAGACGCCGCGCAACAAGAACTACGGCATCCTCAAGGCTGCGTGCGAGCAGTACCTGGTCGACCAGTTCTACGAGAACGGCTTCCCGGCCAGCGTCGGCAAGCTGCCCATGGTGTTCGGGCCGAGGAACACGGGCCGCCACCGCGAGGCGCTGATGATGCACCGGCTGCTCCTCGGTCGCCCCGCGCTGATCCCCGGCGACGGGTCGACGTTCAGCCACCCGAACTACATCCCGGACATGGCCATCGGCGTCCGGAAGATGCTGCTCAACCCGGCGACCTTTGGCCAGAAGTACACGTGGGCGATGGAGGAGTACTACTCCGACGATTCCTTCGCGGACGTCATCGGCGCGGTCGTCGGCGTCACGCCGGACAAGATCTACATGCCTGCGGACGTCACGACCGAGGTCTACCAGACGTTCCCGTACCCGATCATGCACCGCTCGCAGGTGGCCGCCTCGCCCTGGTACAAGAGCAACGTCTTCAGCACAACGAAGTTCTTCGACCACACCGGCTTCCGTCAGGAGCACACCTTCGAGGCCGCGTGCGCGGACACCTACGAGTGGTTCCAGCGCGCGAAGATCCACGAGAACTACAACTGGGACTTCAGCCACGAGGACGCGATCATCAAGCGTCTCCGCGGCTAGCACCCGACCGTTCGACGCAACGAGGGCCGGCGCTCACCCCGCCGGCCCTCGACGTTGACGACGACGCCTCGTACGCTCCGCCTATACCTCGAGGCGCCTCGCCTCGCACCTCCGACAGGAACCGCCGATGGTCACCGCCGCCCCGCCGCAGCCTCGGTTCTTCTACGGATGGGTGATCGTCGCCGTCACGTGGCTAGCGAACTTCACCACGGCCGGTACCAATCCGCTCGTGTTCTCGGTGTTCATCGCGCCGATGACCGCGGACCTCGGCCTGTCGAAGGCGGAGCTGGTGCTGGGCATCACCTTCCGCATGATCGCGGGGGGGGTCTTCGCACCGTTTCTCGGCCGGATCGTCGATCGTTACGGCGCGCGATGGCCGGGAGTGGTCGCGGGCACGATCGCAGCAATCTGTCTCGCCGGACTCTCGGTCGCGCCTGAGATCGCCCGCTTCCTGAACGAAACCCTGTCACTGCGCTCGCTGCTGGGCGAGATTCCCACCGTCGTGGTTCTCTACGCCCTCTTCACGTTGTCGGGGTTCAGCGGCTTCAGCATCATCGGCGGCAACACGCTGACGATCGTGCCCCCCGCGAACTGGTTCATCGTGAAGCGCGGACGCGCGATCGCGATCTCATCGGCGGGCCAGTTGCTTGGATCCGCGGTGTTCGCACTGGTCGCGCTGCGGCTGATCAACGGCATTGGGTGGCGCGAGACGTGGGTGCTGTTCGGTGTGATCGCGTTCCTCGGCGTCGTGCCGATGTACGCGCTCTTCATGCGCCGCCGCCCGGAGGACATGGGCCTCCGTCCCGACGGCGCGACCGAGCCTCCCGCTGCGCCAGCCGCCCCTGTCGCGGGCGCTCCCGTGCAGCACGAGGAGCGCGACTACACCACGCGCGAGGCCGTGCGCACCCCCGTGTTCTGGGCGAACTTCGCATCCACCACGCTGCTGATGTTCGCGATCTCGCCGTTCCTGCTGTTTCGTCCCCAGTACTGGACAGAGATCGGCTTCTCCGCTGACCTCATCTCGCTCGGCCTGTTCATCGACCCGTTCATGTTCGCCGCGGCGAACATGCTGATGGGCGTGTACGCGGAGCGCGTGCCGATCCGCTACCTGGGCGTCCTCGGTGGCGTGTTCCGGACGGTCGGCATCCTGCCGCTGACGCTCGGCATGACGTGGCCCGGATCGGTGATCGTCCACAACCTCGTCTGGGGCATCGGCAGCGGCACGACCTCCGTCTTTCAGACGATGATGATCCCGGAGTACTTCGGCCGGACGCACCAGGGCAGCATCCGCGGGATGATGACCCTCGCGATGGTCGTCATCAGCTCCCTCGGTAGCCCGGTGGGCGGGTACATGCTGGACAACGGCATGTCGTTCCAACTGTTCTGGTGGCTGATCCTCGCCGCCGTCGTAATAGCCAGCACGTCGTTCTTCTTCCAGAAGCCGCCGCGCCCGATGCGCGTCCACCCGGCAGCCCCCGAGCCGGTCGAGGCCGCTCGATAGAGCGAGGCCCACACGGGTCAGCAACGCACGCCGCGGCGTCGACAACGCGGAAGCCTCGACATACGTTGCATGATCGAGTGGCACTCGCCGCCGTCGAGGGGTTCCGATGATCCGTCGCGCAGTCCTCCTTGCCGCACTCGTCACTGGCACGCTCCTCAGCGTCGCGGGCGTGAGCGCCGTGCAGGCGCAGACGCCCAGCGGCACGTTCGCGGCGACACCGACGTTCAGCGCGAACGGACAGGCGGCGGTCGTGTTCCTCGGCGGGACCGTCGATCAGCTCGAGACCGCCGCACGCACGAGTACGGCGAGCGGCGTCTGGGCGCAGGACGGCAGCGGGGCGTTCCGGCTGCTCGTCGTCGGTGGCCCCGCGTTCCTCCGCAGCGAGTTCACCGCGAAGTTCCCGACGGGCTTCCCGGGCGCGACCGCGTTGACGCTCACCCGTCCGCTCGGCGTGACCGCGACCCCGCCACCGATCGTGACGAGCACCCCGACGCCACTCCCGCCCTCGAGCTTCCCAACGGGTATCCCTGGCCCGTCGAGCAACTAGCGCCCCACCGCACTACCAGCCGGCGGCAGCGCCGTCCGCACGAGGATCCGTCGCCGCGGTGAAGAAGCCGCCCGCCTCGTCGACTGCGATGGCGTTGGTGTGACCGACAGCGTGGTCCCACGCATCGCCAACCTCGACGCGATGCCCCATGCGCGCGAGCGCGTCGATCGTCTCGCTGCCGAAGCGCGACTCGATGCGCAGGGTGTACGGGTCGAGGCCATCGACCGATCCGGAAATCCATCGCGGCGCTGCGAGCGCCTCCGCGAGGCCCATCCCCTGGTCGACGATGCGGTTGAGCAGCTGTACGTGGGTCTGCGGCTGGCCATGCGCGCCCCTCGTACCGAAGGCCATCGCGAACCTGCCGTCGCGCAGCGCCATCGCGGGGGCCAGCGTGTGGAACGGCCGCTTGCCGCCCGCGAGCGCGTTCGGATGCGACTCGTCGAGGTTGAAGCCGGCGCCGCGGTTATGCAGCAGGATGCCCGTGTCCCCGGCGACCAGCCCCGACCCGAAGATCCAGTACAGGCTCTGCGTGATCGAGACGGCGTTGCCGTCGCGGTCCATCACGGTGAGGAACACGGTGTCGCCGTGCCCGCCGGGACTGACCGCCGCGCCTGCGCGCGTCTCATCAATGCGCGCGCGTGCCTCGGCCGCCCACTCGTCCGAGAGCAGCCGCGCGAGAGGCGCGGGCTCGCGCATGAACGCGGGGTCGGCGACCCAGCGGTCGCGCTCGGCGAACGCCTGGTGCTTCGCCTCCACCATCAGGTGCAGCTCGCGCGCAGCCTGCGAATCGTCCGAGGCGAAGTCGTAGCCCTCGAGGATGTGCGACATGAGCAGCGCGGCCATCCCGTGGCTGTTGGGCGGCGCCTCCAGCACCTCGAGGCCGCGGTAGTGGCCGCGGAGCGGCGTCACCCAATCGGCGGGGACGTGCGCCTCGAAGTCCTCGGCAGTGAGCAGGCCGCCCGCCGCCTGCACGGATGCCGCGATGCGGCTCGCGAGCTCACCGCGGTAGAACGCGTCCCGCCCGCCTTCGGCGATCAGGCGCATCGAGGCTGCGAGGTCGGGGAGGCGCAGCCGGTCGCCGATGGCCGGAGCACGAGCGCCGGTGAGGTAGCGCGACCGGGCATCGGGGTTCATGTCCTCGATCGACCGCGCGATGTTCGAGGACAGGAAGCGGCCGACCGGGAACCCCTCGGAGGCGTAGCGGATCGCCGGGGCCAGTGCCCGTGCGAGGTCCCACGTGCCGTGGCGTTTCAACGCGACGTCCCAGGCATCCACGGCGCCCGGCACGGTCACGGGGAGTGCCCCGCGCGTCGGCATCACCTCAAGGCCACGCGCGCGGTAGGCGGCGGTGGTCATCGCAGTGCCTGCGCGGCCGCTGCCATTGAGCGCTGTGATCTCGCCGGTCTTGCCATCGCGATACAGCATCAGCAGGTCGCCGCCGAGGCCGCATGCCGCGAGCTCGACCACGCCCAAGACGGCATTCGCGGTAACCGCGGCGTCGATGGCGTTGCCGCCCTCCATCAGCGCCCCCATCGCCGCCTGCGTCGCGAGGTAGTGGGGCGTGGCGGCGGCGCCTCGCTCGGCACGAATCAGCGGGAGCGGCGTGGAGGACATCGTCATGACGGTTCCATTCGGGAGAGCGCGGGCATCGAATACCGGCGCATTATCGTCGCTACCCGATTCGAATGCGCCTGACATGATCTCGCCACGGATCGGCCGCGGGCGAAGCGGACGCAGCGCAGGCAGCGCAGGCAGCGCCACACAATGGGAGAAGATCACAGCCTCCCGCTGCGGACGCCCCACGGATGAATCGAGCCTCGATGAACCGACCAGTCATCCTCGCCGCGACACTCATGCTCGCCTGCTCACTCCTGGGCTGCACGTCCACGCCGAGCACACCAGCGGCGACCGTCACGACCGTCGGGACCGCGACGGCGACCACCTCGCAGAACGCCACGCCGAGCGCGACGCGCACGCCCGCCGCGACACCCACGGCTACCTCGACACCCGCGACGGGATCGCCCGCCTCGCCCACGAACCTCAAGCTCACCGGGCGCATCCCGGATCTCAGTACGCCCATCCCACCGGGCGAGGGCGAGGCGGGGCGACTGACGCTGGCGTGGGAAGGCGGCACGGGCGCGACCGGCTTTCGCATCTACCTCAAGGAGTGCGACGGCACGGTGAAGCGCGCGCTGGACGTGCCGGGCGCGGACCACCAGTACGGCCCGATCCACGTGTGCCGGCCAACGGGAAACATCGGCGTGTCGGCGTTCAACACGAGCGGCGAGTCCAGCATCACCTGGGTGCGTTAGCCTCGAGGTGTCTCGCGATCAGGTGTGACTGAAGGAGCTGCAATGTGGTGGCAAGACCTGCTCTGGGGCCTGTGGAACGGGCTCACCGCCTGGGTCATCCTGATCGCGCATCTCGTCGGCTACATGGAGCAGTACCCGTTCTTCAACGTCGCGCGCGAGGGTGGGTGGTACAACTTCGGTTTCCTGCTGGGCGCGGGTTCCCCGATCCTCGGCGCGCTGCGCGGGCGCTAGCGGAACGCCGGGGCGCCTTTCCGCCGCTGCCCTTCCCCGTCGGATAACCGTCTCCTAGAGTTGGCCGCATGACCACGACCGACGCCACCGACAGCACCCCCCGCAGCTTCTTCCAGCCCGACGGCGATCGCTACATCCCCACCGCGTGGACGCAGAGCGGCTGGGATGCCAACTCGTTGCGAGGCGGCGCGATCTCCGGCCTGCTGATGCACGAGGTCGAGCGTCGCCACCTCGACCCCGAGTTCCAGGTCGCGCGCCTCACGGTCGACATGTTCCGCCTCGCACCGATGGTGCCGCTGCGCGTCGCCACCACCGTGGCGCGTGACGGAAGGCGCATCCGCGTCGTCGATGCCGTGCTGATCGCCGACGACCAGGAGATCGTGCGCGCGAGCATCGTGATGTTGCGCCGCACCGACCCGCCCGAGGGCGACGTGTGGAGCCCGCCGACGTGGGAGGTGCCGCACCCGCAAACCCTGCCGGTCTCCTCGTGGGGTGAAGGCCGCCTGCCGATCTGGGAACGCCGCTACATCAGCGGCAACCCCGCCGAGGGAGGCCCGCCCGCGCCGAAGCGCGCCTGGCTGCATGACGTGGCCGCGTTCCTGGGAGACGACCCACCGAGCCCCCTTGTCCGCGCCGCGATGATGTCGGACTCGGCCAGCCCGTTTGCGAACTCCGGCGCGCACGGCCTCAACTACGTGAACGCGGACACCACCCTGTACCTGCATCGCGCCCCCGTTGGCGAGTGGATCGGCATCGAGGTCGTCGCGCACCACTCGACGGCCGGCATCGCGATCGGCGAGTGCGCCCTCTACGACCTCGACGGCTCGTTCGGCCGCACCAGCGTCTGCGCCATCGCCAACCGCCGCCGGACTTAGCCGGGGCCCGAGGGCCTTCACCCTACCCTCTCCCCAAACGGGGAGAGGGTTCTGAGCCCATCTCCGCGAGGAACACCAGACGCTCCGATCCGGATCCCGGGATGCTTGAAGGGCGAAGCCCTTCAATGTCCAACCCCTCCCGCGCCGGGAGGGGCAGGGGTGGGCCGCCCCACGCTGCCACCTCGAGGTTCCTCGTACCCACGGCGTCACGCCCGACTCTGCGCAACCCACACACAGAAGGGGAGCGGCTCCCGCCGCTCCCCTTCTCGTTCAACTGCCTGCGACCGCTAGCGGCCTCGAAGGCGCGGGTCGAGGTGGTCGCGAAGCGCGTCACCGAAGAGGTTCACGGCGAGCACCGTGACCACGAGCGCCACCGTTGGCACCAGCAGCAGCCCCGGCGACGAGATCATGTACGTCCAGCTGTCACGCCCGACCATGGCGCCCCAGGTCGTCGTCGGGTCCTTCACGCCATAGCCAAGGAAGCTCAGGCTCGCCTCGGTGATGATGTTCTGCGACACCGACACGCTCATCAGGACGAAGAGCACCGGAGCCACGTTCGGCAGCAGGTGCCGGATGATCGTGCGGATGTTCGTCGCACCAACCGATCGAGCGGCCTCGATGTACGGTTCCTGCGCGAGGCTCAGCGCCGCGCCTCGGACGACGCGCGCCGAAACGAAACTCGCACGGAACGAGAGCACGAGGACGATGTTGGTCAGGCTCGACCCGATCGTCGAGAGGATCGCGACGAGCAGGATGATCGCCGGGATGGCCTGGATGACGTCGATGATCTGCACGAGCAGCGTGTCGACCCAGCCGCGCATGAGCGCCGCCGTAAGGCCGAGGGTCGCCGCGAAGAACGTTGCGATCACGGTCGCCCCGACACCCACGTACATCGAAACTCGGGCTCCGTAGAGGAGACGCGTGAACTGATCGCGACCGTACTGGTCTGTACCGAACCAGTGCGCCTTGGACGCGCCCGCGAGCACGTCCGGCTTGTCCGGAATGTAGTTCATCGGGTAGGGGGAAATGAACGGCGCGAGGATCGCCAGCACAATCACCAACAGGATGACGAGCGCTGCGCCAGCACCGACGGGCTGCTTCACCCCGTAGTTGTACAGCGCCTGCACGAAGGCGGGCCCGCCAACCTGCCGACGACGAGGGGCACTCGCGAGGATTGCTTCAACGCTGGGGCTCGGTGAATGACTCATGAGAAGCTCACCCTCGGATCAAGCATGCTGTAGATCACATCGATCGTCAGGTTGAGCAGCACGACGGCAGTACCGACGAGCAGCACCATCCCCTGGATGACCGGATAGTCGCGTCGCGCCATCGCGTCGAACAGGATGCCGCCAAGGCCGGGCAGCGTGAAGACCTGCTCCACCACGACCGCGCCAGACACCAGCGCCGCCGCTTGAAGGCCGATCAGCGTGACCGTTGGTAGCAGTGCGTTCTTCAGGCCGTGACCGAACCACACTCGACCGGACGAGAGGCCCTTCGAGCGAGCAGTCCGAATGTAGTCCTGCTGCATCACGTCGATGAACGAGGATCGCATCATGCGCACGTTCGTCGCCATGAAGACCAGCGAAACGGCCACTACGGGCAGCAGCATGGAGAAGAAGTGGAGGAACACCCCGCGCTCAAGTGGGACGTATAGCGGCGGGCGCCATCGGAACCAGAGCGACGGCAGCAACACCATCATGGTGGCGACCAGAAAACTCGGGATACCGAGGAAGAGCACCGCGAAGAATCGAATCGCGTAGTCCGTGACCTTGCCGCGCGCAACCGCAGCGGCCATCCCGAGCGGGATCCCGATCAGGATACTCACCAGCACCGCAAGCATGGTGAGCTCTGCGGTGACGAACATGCGCTCAGAGATCATGTCGGTCACCGGTCGTTGACGAGTGATCGAGGTACCCAGATCACCCTGGAGCACACCACCGAGGTACGAGACGTATCGAACTGGCAGCGACTTGTCGAGGCCGAGCGAACGCTCAAGCCTCGCGCGCGCTTCCGGTGTAATCTGGCCCGAGTCACCGAGCATGGAGTCGATCACATCGCCCGGGGTCAGATCCACCATCACGACGACCAGCGCCAGAATGATGAGCAGCTGCGGGATGAGTGCGAGCACCCGACGTGCGATGTACTTGCTCATACCCAGAAACCTGCCTCTATCCGGCTCAATGCCGGTATGCGCGTGGTCGAGGGTTGCCCCCCGACCACGCACGATAGCGAATTACTTCTGGGAAACGAAGCGAGCAGCCTCGACCAGGTCGGAACCGCTCTGACCGCCCGGGCCCGGGAAGCCCTGGTAGCCATCCCACTTCGGCGACACGAATGCGACCTGCTTCGCGTAGTAGTACGCGATGATCGGCGACTTCTGGATGACAATCTCCTGGGCGTCGCGGATCAACTTGCCGCGCTTCTGGACATCAAACTCCTGCAACGCGTCATTGGCCAGCTTGTCCACGTCCGGGTCGGAGAACTTGCCGTAGTTACGGCTGCCGTCCGAGGCGTAGAAGTTCTGGAACTCGACCGCGCCGTCCGTGGTCGGCAGGTTCGAGTAGGCCATCATGTCGAAGTTGTTCGCGGCCAGGCGCTGGTTGAAGGGACCGGAGTCCACCGGGCCTTCGAAGGTGATCTTGATCTTCGGCCAGATCTTCAGCCACTGGGCGCGCAGGCGCTCAGAGTTCGCCGGGTGCACCGGCGTGTTGAAGACCATCAGGTTGGCCGTGATCTCGCCTTCCTTGTAGCCGGCCGCCTCCATGAGCTTCTTGCCCTCGGCGATGTCGGCTTCCTTGGTCGCCGGGTTCCACCCGGGGCGCTTCACGATCTCAGACGCCGGGATCGCCTCGTTCGTCCACGTCGCGACCAGCGGCCCGGTCGGCTGGGCGAGCTCGCCGTAGAACGCCTCACCAATGGCCTTCGTGTCGACCACGAGGGTCAGGGCGCGGCGCAGGCGCTCGTCCTTGAACAACGGCTTCTGGGTGTTGTAGCGCATGTAGTGGATGTAGCCGTAGTCCCACTTGAGGACCTGCGCGTCCGACCGGCTCTTCTGGACCGCCTCGACCTCACGCCACGGCTGGTTCGTCATGATCAGGTAGTCGATCGCGTCGCTGATGAACGATGCGGTGTTCGCCTGGTACGTGTCGAACGACTGCTTCGTGACCTCGGCGGCCTTCGGCATGTCCTTCTCCCAGTACTTGGGGTTCGGGACGAGCGAGCCGTTGCCGGAGTTGTCCATCTGCTTGATCATCCACGGCCCGGTGCCGACGATCTTCGAGGGGTCGTTGAACCCCGTG
>CAMDAY010000045.1 GCA_945888895.1 Dehalococcoides mccartyi
ACCCGTGCGGGACGGCGTGTCCGCCCCCTCCTCGCCGAGGAACCCGTCCTCCGGGCGAGCCTCGAGAATCCGCGCCACGATCAGCGCCTCGGACGCCCGGTCGACCTCCGTCACCACGTCCACCGGGCTCGTCTTCGTGTCCACCTCGCGCGTCCCGGGCAGCCGCTCCATCAGCAGCGCGCCGGCCTCCCGCGCCACGGACTGCGCGAGAGCAGCGAGGGCCGTGGGGTCTGGAGTAGAGGTCATGACGCACTCGGATCGGGTGCGGCCGAGGAGATGAGGTCGCGGAACGCCGAGAAGAGATGGGGGTTCGCCGCGACCCACGTCCGGTCGATGGTCAGCGCCGAGCCGTCCAAGGTTCCTCCCAGACCACCAGCCTCGCGGGCGATGAGGTCAGCGGCGGCGACATCCCACGGATACTGTCCCGCCTCGTAGTAGGCGTCGAGCCGGCCGCAGGCCACCCAACAGATGTCGAGCGCGGCCGATCCCGTCCGTCGCAGGTCGGCGACCACCGGCAGGATCGCCTGCAGGCGCAACGTCTGTCGCTGCATCGCGCTATCGCCCGCCCCAGAATCGCCGAAACCCGTTGCCACGAGCGCGTGAGACAGGCGTCGTTCGTCGGATGGGCGGATCGCGACGCCGTTCAGCATCGCACCAGACTTGAGCACCGCGTGGAACATCTCGCCCACGACTGGATTGAAGACAGCAGCCGCGACGGTAACGCCATCGATCTCGGCGGCGATCGATACTGAGAAGTGCGGAATGCCTCGGAGGTAATTCGCGGAGCCATCGAGCGGATCGACGATCCAGCGGACTGGTCCGCCATCCCGCGATGTCCCTTCCTCGCTGACGATCCCGTCAACGGGCCGCGCCTCGACGATGCGCCGCACGATGAGCTCCTCGGCGGCGCGGTCTGCGACCGTGAACACACCGCCTCGAGGTTGCTCGCGATCAGATCAGCGTCGTTCGGGATTACCTGCAGCGCCGCGCGTATGTCCTCGCGCAGCTCCATCAGCAGCGCGCCGGCCTCCCTCGCGACCGCTTGCGCGAGGGCAGCGAGGGCCGTGGGGTCTGGAGTGGCGGTCATTCGAGTGCCTCCGGCCCCCTCCCCCCTTGCGGGGGAGGGTTGGGGTGGGGGGCGGGGTGCTCGTGCGGTCCTTCGACCTGAAGCGCCTGCCAGATCGCCTCGTCAACTTCGTCCGGAGCAGTGAGGACTCGCGAGTCCCAGAACCGCAGCATGCGAAAGCCCTGCTCGCGCAGCCAGGTGTCCCGCGCGGCGTCGTACGCGCGCTGGTCGAGATGATGCGCACCGTCGACTTCGATGACCAGGCGGGCGCCGAGGCAGACGAAGTCGAGGATGTAGCTGCCCATCGGTACTTGCCGGCGGAACTTGTGGCCGGCGAAGTGGCGCAGGCGGAGAGAGCGCCAAAGACGGCGCTCGGCGTCGGTGGGCTCGCGGCGGAGATCACGTGCGCGAGCGGCGCGATCCAACTCTGGTCTGGCATCGGCGTCAGAGCCCCCCAAGAGCCCCCCACCCCAACCCTCCCCCGCGAGGGGGGAGGGGGTCGGAAGGGGGAGTTGAGCGAACGTTAGCCCAACTCTGCGAGGCTGGCGCGGAGGCCGTCGAGTCGGGTGCGGGCGATGGCGAGGCGTTCCTCTTCCTTGGCGACGACATCGGCGGGGGCGCGCGAGCGGAACTGCTCGTTGCCGAGCTTGGCGGCCTGCTTGTCGACCTCGCTCGCGGCCTCGGCCACCTGCTTCGCGAGGCGCGCGCGCTCGACGTCGAGGTCGAAGAGGCCCGCCATCGGCAGGGCGACCTGGCCGACCGAAAGCACGGTGGTGACGACGCCCTCGGTCGGCGCCTGGTCGGCGGTGGAGACGATGTGCAGCGGGCGCGCGCGCGCGAGCTGCTCGAGGGCGGCGAGCATCGAGGTCGCGGCGGCCTCGGCGTCGGCGGCGACGATGTACGCCTCGACCCAGCGGCCGGCGTCAACGCGCTTCTCCGCGCGGATGTTGCGGATACCACGCACGAAGTCCTGCACCGCGAGCAGCTGTCGCTCCGCGTCCTCATCGACGTACGCCGAGAGCGCGTGCGGGTTCGGGTACTGCGCGACGATCAGCGCGGGCGCACCGTCCGCGTCCGGGCGGGCGACGATCACACGCTGCCAGATCTCCTCGGTGACGAACGGCATGAACGGGTGCAGCAGGCGCAGCACCTGGTCGACGACGTGCAGCAGCACCGGCATCGGCGTGCGGTCGCCGGCGCGGATGCGCACCTTCGCCAGCTCGATGTACCAGTCCGCGAACTCGTCCCAGAAGAAGTCGCGCGCCTGTCGCAGGCCCTCGGCCAGCTCGAAGCGGCGCAGCAGGCTGTCCACCTCGGTCGTCACGTGCGCAAGGCGGCTGAGGATCCAGCGATCCTCGACGGCGGTCAGCGCCTCCGGGACGGGGAGCGTGAGGTTGTCGGCGGGCTCGACGAGCGTGAGCACGAAGCGGCTCGCGTTCCAGAGCTTGTTGGAGAGATTGCGGCCGGCCTCGAGGCGATCATCGGTGATGCGCTGGTCGTTGCCGGGGCTGGTGCCGGAGAGCAGCGCGAAGCGGAGGCCGTCCGTGCCGTACTTGCCGATCTGCTCCAGCGGGTCGATCACGTTGCCGCGCGACTTCGACATCTTCGCGCCGTCCCCGGCGCGCACGAGGCCGTGGAGGTACACGGTGTCGAACGGGACCGCGCCCGCGGGCCAGTCCTTCATGTTGTAGAGCGACAGCATGATCATCCGCGCGACCCAGAAGAAGATGATGTCGTACGCCGTCTCCATGACCTGCGTGGGGTAGAAGCGCTTTAGGTCCTCGGTGTCGTCCGGCCACCCGAGCGTCGAGTGCGGCCACAGGCCCGAGGAGAACCACGTGTCCAGCGTGTCCTCGTCTTGCCGCAGGTTCGCGCTGTTGCAGGACTCACACGAGGCCGGCGTGGCCAGCGCCACGTTGATGTGCTGGCAGTCGTCGCAGTACCAGACGGGGATGCGGTGACCCCACCAGATCTGGCGCGAGATGCACCAGTCGCGGATGTTCTCCATCCAGTGCTCGTACACACGCTCGAAGCGCGGCGGGACGAACTTGATCTGGCCGGACTTCACCGCCTCGATCGCCGGGCCCGCGAGCGTCTTCGCGTCCACCCACCACTGCAGCGAGATCAGCGGCTCGACGATGGTCCGCGACCGCTGGCAGTGCCCGACGGGGTGCGTGTACGGGTCGATCTTCTCCATGCGGCCGGCAGCCTCGAGGTCCGCGACGATGCGCTTGCGCGCCTCGAACCGCTCGATGCCCTCGTACTGACCGGCGGCGGCGTTCAGCGTGCCGTCGTTGTTCATGATGCTGATGATCTCGAGGCCGTGACGCTCGCCGATCTCGAAGTCGACAGGGTCGTGGCCCGGTGTCACTTTCAGTGCGCCGGTACCAGCATCGATGACCACCGCCGCGTCGCCGATGATCGGCACGAGGCGCCCGTTCGTCGGCACGATCGCGTGCTGCCCGATGAGCGCGGCGTAGCGAGGATCCTCGGGGTTCACGGCGATGGCCGTGTCGGCCGGGATCGTCTCGGGACGCGTGGTCGCGATGATGATGTTCGCGTCGGTCGGCTTGCCGTCGGCGTCCGCGATCGCGTAGCGGACGTGCCAGAACGCGCCGGCCTCGTCCTCGTACTCGACCTCGATGTCGGAGATCGCGGACTCGCAGTCGACGCACCAGTTGATCAGGCGCTCGGCGCGGTAGATCAGGCCGTCGTCGTAGAGGTTCTTGAACGTCTGGCGCACCGCCTTCTCACGCGGCGCGTCCATCGTGAACGCCTCGCGCTCCCAGTCGGCGGAGGCGCCGAGGCGGCGGTGCTGCTCCATGATCCGCGAGCGGCTCGTGTTCACGAACGTCCACGTCCGCTCAAGGAACGCCTCGCGTCCGACGTCGTGTCTCGACAGGTTCTCAGCGGCGAGCTGGCGCTCGATGATCGCGTTCACCGCGATCGCGGCGTGGTCCACGCCGGGCAGCCAGAGGGTGTCGTCGCCAAGCATGCGGTGCCACCTCGTCAGCGCGTCCTGCAGCGACACGACGAGGCCGTGGCCGAGGTGCAGCTCACCGGTGAGGTTGGGCGGCGGCATGATGATCGTGAACGGCGTCGCGCCGGGACAGTTGGGCTTGAAGAACCCCCGGCTCTCCCACCACTCGTACACGCGCTGCTCTACATCGGCGGGGGTGTACGCCGGGGCCATTCCCCCGTCGGCAGACGGATCCGAGGAGTTTCCAGAGCCGGACGGTGGGGTGGTGGTGGTCATCGGGGAACCTCGAATTGTGCGTGTGATCGAATCGGTCGCGTCCAGTGTGCGCGCCATCCGTGCGGCAAATGCGTGCGGCAAATGCGCGCGGGCAATAAAAAGCCCCGCGTGGGCGGGGTGAGCGGCGGCTGACGCGCCCTCTTCGAGGACGGCCGGGCCGCCGCTAGGCTACTACTACGTTGATGGCGTTGAGCGCGCTGGTCATAGGTGTGATGGTAGGCCGTGGCGCGGGCGCTCACAAGCGCGGGCCGGCGAACCATTGTCGAAGCGAGGTGCGAGATGTTGCAGGTGCTGGGCGTCGCGTACCCCGCGATCATCGTCAAGAACATGCAGGAGTCGATGGAGTTCTACCAGCGACTGGGCCTGCTGCCGCTGTACATGGAGCCCAACCGCGACGACCCCGAGTCGGTCGTTGCGCTCCTCGCGACGGTCGATGGCTCCTCGTTCGTCCAGCTGGTCGGGCCGACGCACGCGGGCGTGACGATCGCCGAAGCGACGCCGGGCGTCGGGGCGATGCAGTACCTGGCCTTCCACGTGTCGAAGGCGCAGATGGACGGCATGTTCCACGAGCTGTCGAACTCCGGCGTCCATGGCTCCGAGGAGATCGTGCGCGGCTACGAGCGGCTCGTCTTCCTCGAGGACCCGAACGGGGTGCTGGTGACGCTCGTCGCCTGGGCCGTCGAACCGCCGCCGGGGATGCCTCGGGCGGCGGTGCTGGCGCGAGCGACCGAGATCCGCGACGCCGAGGGCGCCCCGTTCGTCGAGGAGTCGCATCTCCGCGCCGCCATCGCCAGCTTCCAGAACCGGCAGTAGTCAGTAGGAGAAAGCACGGCGATGTGGACGATCGGGCTCCTGGTGATCTCGAACACCTTCATGACCTTCGTCTGATACGGGCATCTGAAGTTCTCGTCATGGCCGTTGTGGGTCGCAATCCTCGTCAGCTGGAGGATCGCGTTCGGGGAATACATCTTCCAGGTGCCGGCGAACCGGCTGGGATACGGGCAGTTCACCGCCTACCAGCTCAAGATCATCCAGGAGTGCATCACCCTGACGGTCTTCGTGCTGTTGGCGTACCTCCACCCGCGCGAGTCGTTCCGCTGGAACTACGTCGGGTCGTTCGCCTGCATTCTCGGGGCGGGCGTCTTCGCCTTCTGGGACCGGTTCTAGGCGTAATAGCGGGGTCCGAGGCAGGCGGTCCCCCACGGGATCGCGCGGCTCGCCGGGGTCGATGATCACGCAGGGCGGCCATTCCCCCCCCTTCCCGGCGCGCGTTTGTATGCCCACGCCCTCGATCGGCCCCCCGCAAAACTCGGGTGCGATGGTTCTGGATGGGATCGCTACGCGATCCCTCCAGAAGATAGGGAATGCAACGTGTTTGCCCACGGCCCCTAGTCATGATTTGAGTGGTACCAGCCCGCACCATGAGACGTGTTGGCTACGCCACGAGAAGAAACTATGGACAGAATCAGTCGGCGAGGATCGGGGTCGCGGATACTCCCCGTTCTGTTCATGGCGGGCCTCCTGCTCCTGCTCCTGCTCCTCCGTGCGGTCGGCACTAACGGCACCGACAACTCCGACAGCGCGGCCGGTGCACTCCGCGCGCCCCTCGCTAGCGGTGCGACCGGCGCTAGCGGTGCGACCGGCGCTAGCGGTGCGACCGGCAACGACGGGACCGACGGCGTGGTCGGCGCGGTCGGCGCGGTCGGCGCGGCTGGCACCGACGGCGCGGTAGGTGCGACCGGTACTGCCGGTACGAACGGCACCGACGGCGCGGCTGGTGCAACGGGAGCGGTTGGTCCCACCGGCCCGGCGGGTGCGACCGGTGCTGCAGGTACAAACGGCACCAACGGCACCAACGGCGCTGCTGGTGCAACGGGTGCGGTTGGCCCCACCGGCCCGGTAGGTGCAACCGGTGCAGCCGGTACAAACGGCACGAACGGCGCTGCTGGTGCAACGGGGGCCGTTGGCGCGACCGGTACTGGGGCCGACTACCGGGCGGGGTCAGCCACGATCGCCAGTGGTACCAATTCAAGGGCCGTAGCGTTCAGCAGCGCATACAGCGCCGGGACAACCGTTGTGGTCACAGTGAGCGTGGTCGACCAAACTGCGGCATTGTCCAACAACAACTGCCGACCGAACGTCGCCGGCACTTCGGTAAGCGGCTTCACGATTCAGTGGCGAAACTTGAACGGAAGCACGTGCAACACGAGCAATGCTGTGACAGTGAACTACCACGCGGTTCCCGCGCGGTAAGGAACGGGGGCAGGGGTGGGCCGCCCTTCGCTGCCACCTCGACGGCGCTCCTGAGGGAGCCGTACCCCCTGGCTCCCAGAGCGAGGTGACGACCTCGCGAGGGGGTTCCGCCCCTCGATTACCCGAGCGGGCGAGGGCTTTCCGGGCGGGTCGCTTCCGGGTGCCGGTGGTACCATCCAAGAGTCGTCAAATCTGACGGCGAGCCCGCCATTGCATACGCGGCAGCGGCGCCCGCCCGTCCTCCTCCGAGGATCCGGCTGGGTCGTGGTCGTCCGAAGGCCTGAGATGTCCAGGAACGCAGGGGAGCCGCGC
Source organism: Dehalococcoides mccartyi (assembly GCA_945888895.1). Lineage (GTDB taxonomy): Bacteria > Chloroflexota > Dehalococcoidia > UBA2979 > UBA2979 > SHYQ01. The sequence goes on from CAMDAY010000045.1 coordinate 6,888, forward strand.
GTGTTCCAAGAGATGGCTGTGTTCACGGGCAACGCCCACCGCGGGCTCGCGGAGGCGATCTGCAAGCACCTCGAGATGCCGCTCGGCGACTGCGAGGTCTTCGAGTTCGCCAACGAGGAAGTCTTCGTCCGCTACCTGGACAACATCCGCGAACGCGACGTCTTCATCATCCAGCCCATCGTCTCACCGGTGAACACCCGGCTGATGGAGTTGATGATCATGATCGACGCGGCAAAGCGCGCCTCGGCCGGCCGCATCACCGCCGTCGTCCCGTACTATGCGTACGGCCGCTCCGACAAGAAGGATCAGCCGCGCGTCCCCGTCACCGCACGCCTCGTCGCGAACTTCATCGAGGTGGCTGGCGCCGACCGCGTGCTCACGATGGACATGCACGCCGGGCAGATCCAGGGCTTCTTCAACATCCCGCTGGACGAGCTGACGGCGTTCCCGCTCCTCGCGGAGCACTTCCGCAAGCTGAACCTGCCTGCGCCGGTCGTCGTGGCCGCGGACGTCGGGCGTGCCAAGCTCGCGCGCGAGATCGCCGGGCGCATCGACGGCGACATCGCGATCGTGGACAAGAAGCGCGACGGCAACACCGACAGCGCCTCCGCGCTCACGATGATCGGTGAGGTCGAGGGGCGCGACTGCCTGATCATCGACGACGAGGTGCTGACCGGCGGGACGATCGGCTCGGCGGTGAGCCTGCTGCGCAGCCGAGGCGCGCGCTCAGTGCGGCTGGCCTTCGTGCATCCCGTGCTGGCGTCGAAGGCGTTCTCGCTCCTGGACATCACCGCAGATGTCGATGAAATCGTCTACACGGACACGCTCCCGTTGATTCATGGCTCATTCAAGAACGTACCCACCACGGTACTGTCGGTAGCACCGCTCATCGGAGACGCGATGCACCGGATCCACACGGGTGGGTCCGTTGGCGCGTTGTTCCGGTAGCGGGCTGATTCCGGCGCGCGGCAGACGCACGCCGCAGGAAGGCTGATCCACATGGTCGGCATGTTCCGCAGACTCCTCGGCGGTGGCGACTCAAACGAGCGCGTCATCACCCGAATGCACCCACAGGTCGACCGCATCAATGCGCTAGCCAATGAGATGGCCGCGCTCTCCAACGACGAGCTGGCCGCGAAGACGCCCGTATTACGCGCACGGCTCGAGGCCGGCGAGAGCCTCGACGACCTCCTGCCGGAGGCGTTCGCCGTGATCCGCGAGGCGATCGCGCGCACCAACGGCGAGCGCGCGTACGACGTGCAGCTGATGGGCGCGATCATCCTGCACCGCGGATCGATCGCGGAGATGCGCACCGGCGAGGGCAAGACCCTAGTCGCGACGATCGCGATCTACCTCAACGCGCTCGACCAGCGCGGGCTGCACTCGATCACCGTCAACGACTACCTCGCGCGGCGCGATGCGCAGTGGTACGCCCCGGCGCTCGACCTGCTCGGCATCACCATCGGTGTGATCCAGAACCAGGGCGCGTTCCGCTACACCAGCGACGTCGTCTCCGACACTGCGACGTACGAGCACCTCGTGGCGGTCACCCGCGCGCAGGCGTACGAGGCGGACGTGACGTACGGGACGAACAACGAGTTCGGCTTCGACTACCTGCGCGACAACATGGCGACACTGATGGACGGCCGTGTGCAGCGCAGTCGTCACTTCGCGATCGTCGACGAGGCGGACAGCGTCCTCATCGACGAGGCACGCACGCCGCTGATCATCTCGGGCGCGGCACAGGACGACACCAGCGTGTACCCGCGCTTCGCCGCCCTGGTGCCGTCCCTGCGCGAGGGGCGCGACTACATCGTCGACCTCAAGCAGCGCGCGGTGCGCCTGACCGAGGAGGGCGTGGACGCCCTCGAGCGCGGCATCGGCGTCGACAACATCTACTCGCCGGAGAACTTCCGCCTCACGCGCTACATGGAGGCCGCGCTTCGTGCGCAGGTGATCTACCAGCGCGACCACGATTACGTGGTGAAGGACGGCGAGGTCATCATCGTCGATGACTTCACCGGCCGTCTGATGGAAGGACGCCGCTGGTCGGACGGTCTGCACCAGGCCGTGGAGGCCAAGGAGCGCGTCAAGATCCAGCAGGAGACCGTGACGTACGCCACGATCACGATCCAGAACTACTTCCGCCTCTACGAGAAGCTGTCCGGCATGACCGGTACCGCGATCACCGAGGCCGAGGAGCTCGACAAGATCTACAAGCTCGACGTCGTGGTCATCCCGACGCACGTGCAGATCCAACGCGATGACATGTCCGACCTCATCTACAAGACCGAGGACGGCAAGTGGCGCGCGGTGGTCGCGGATATCGAGGAGAAGCACGCGCTGGGTCGCCCGATCCTCGTCGGTACCGTCGCGATCGAGACGTCTGAGATGCTGTCCGACCGGCTGCGCCGCGCAGGCGTGGAGCACGAGGTGCTGAACGCGAAGCAGCACGCGCGCGAAGCGCAGATCGTGGCGCGCGCGGGCCAGCGAAACCAGGTCACAATCGCCACGAACATGGCCGGTCGTGGCACGGACATCAAGCTCGGCGAGGGTGTCGCGGACATCGGTGGCCTGCACGTCATCGGCACCGAGCGCCACGAGGCGCGACGCATCGACAACCAGCTGCGTGGCCGCTCCGGCCGCCAGGGCGACCCCGGATCGACGCGCTTCTTCGTGTCGTTCGAGGACGATCTGATGAAGCGCTTCGCGCCCGACTGGCTGCCCGGCATGATGTCGCGCATGGGCATGGACGACGACACGCCCATCGAGTCGAAGATGGTGACGCGCGCCATCGAGCAGGCGCAGCAGCGTGTGGAGTCGCACAACTTCGACATCCGCAAGCACGTCGTCGAATACGACGACGTGATGAACACGCACCGCGACGTGATCTACAAGGAGCGCGACAAGGTCCTCAACGGCGAGTCCATGAAGGACACTGTGCTCTCCATGCTCGAGGAAGAGGTCAACGCGCTCTCCGCGATGCACCTGGAGCAGTCACCCGCCGACATGGAGACGTTCCGCGCGGCGATCGAGACGATCGTCCCGTCGCTGCCGGAAGACGCGCTGCACGAGGGCATGGCTGCCGACGAGGCCGCCGACCAGGCGATCGAGCTCATCGACGAGGCGTATCAAGCCCTGGAGACGGAGGTCGGCGAGGCGACACAGCGGCTCGTCGAGCGGCTCGTGCTGTTGCGCACGATCGACTCGCTGTGGGTCGAGCACCTGACGGCGATGGACGAGATGCGCCAGGGCATCGGCCTGCGCGCGTACGGCCAGTCCGACCCGCTGGTCGCCTACAAGCGCGAAGCGCACGACATGTACAGCCAGCTGATCGAGCGCATCCGTGAGCTCGTGACTCGACAGGTGCTGCACGCACGACTGACGACGCAGGCCGCGCAAGACGCGATGGCGCAGGAGCAGGCGCCCACGCGCGTGCAGACCAGCGGCCCGGGCGACCCGGACTCCGGCGAGGGCGGCGGCGGCGGGACCTCGGTCGCGACGGCGAGCCGTGTCGTCGCGAAGGTCGGGCGCAACGATGCGTGCCCGTGCGGCAGCGGCAAGAAGTTCAAGCGCTGCCACGGGATCATGTAGCGACCGTACTCGCGTCGAGGTGAGCCTGGACGCGGCGGCAAACGCGGAGCCGAGCGAAGCCTCGACGTTGGGGTGACCTCGATGTGGCCGCGTATGGCGGCCCACCCCTACCCCTCCCGGCGCGGGAGGGGTTCAGAGAGAAGAACCAACTGTGAGGAGCTGCGCCCCTCACACTCCCGGCGGAATCTGTCAGCCTGCAACCGGCTGATCCAGAAGCGCAGCCCTCCCACCTCTCCCGTCCGCTCTGGCCCCTCTCCCCGTTCGGGGAGAGGGTTGGGGTGAGGGCCGCACCACGCCACGCGAGCCATCGCCCCCACGCCCCATCGAGGTTTGCCACGGAGCCTCCGCGTACAATGACGGGGTATGTCTTCCACGACCGACACCACTGACGCCGCGTATGCGCCGGACGACACGCTCGACAACGTCGAGGTGCTCGACAGCGTGTTCGCGCACGCGGCACCCGAGGCGCCGATCGAGGATGACGCGCCCGCAGACGAGGAGCGCGCGCGGGTGCGCGTGCCTCGCGAGGGGGCGCTGTCGCCGGAGCAGAGCGTGGAGGCGCTGCGTCGCGCGCTGGAGCGCGGCGCGCCGTGGTACCCCGCGCTGCTCGAGGTAATCTCGCGCTGGACCGCGCCGTCCGAGCAGATCGATGGCGCGCTGAACACCTACCTGATCGCGGGCGAGGCGTTCGACTGGCTGCTGCTCGCGCAGCGGCTCCTCGACGAGATGGGCGACCTCGTGCCGGTCGACCAGGCGGAGCAGTTGCTGGTCCACAGCATCGCGCCGGACGGCAGCGGCGAGGCGGAGTTCGAGACGGCGATCGGCGCCGCGAAGCATCGCGCACACCTCAATTTCCAGTACGGCGTCGTCGTCGAGGAGCTGCTGCTGCTCGCGGTCGAGCTCGAGCTCGTGAAGTCGGGATCGCTGTCGGGCGCCGGCCGGCCCGCGCCGGACATCGAGGCGTTCGACCACGTGTACGGCAAGCCGCTGAACGAGCTGAAGCTGCTGTATGCCTACGAGAGCGGCACCGCGCTCGCGGAGCGCATGAGCCAGTCCGAGCTGCAGGCGTTCACCTACTGGCTGTCAAAGTACCGCGTGCGCACGGGCGAGCCCGCGCGCGTGGCGTCCGACACGAAGAAGGCGATGGCGATGATGTCGCGCCTCGAGGCCGGGCGCGCGCGCCTCGGGCGGCTGCACGCGGCACAGGCGCGCGTCGGTCGCGTCGTCGAGACCGAGGGGCCGAGGCGCGCGAAGGGCGCCGACCGCAAGCCTCGACCGCGCAACATGGCGCGCGGGGCGCGCGGGGCGCAGGGAGCGCAGGCAGCAGCGCCCGATGCGGACGCAGACGCCGAGGAAGCATAGAAACGAGGCCCGGGCGAGATGCTCGGGCCTCTTCGTTGCGGTGGGCTGAGAGGCCCGGGCTCGTGAGTGCACTGCCTGAGCACGCGTCAATAGATATGAGTCGTACCGACGCAGATACTCTTCACAACTCGGCGCCAGTCAGGTACCAGTCCCTCGTGGCTACGAACTACTACGACATCCTGGGTGTGAAGAAGGGCGCCTCCGAGAAGGAGATCCGCTCCGCCTATCGTCGCCTCGCGCGGCAGTTCCA
>CAMDAY010000046.1 GCA_945888895.1 Dehalococcoides mccartyi
TGAGCATGGAGCCGAGGTTGCCGTCGACCCACTCCATGATTGCGTTCTCGTACGCGTACGCGCGCTTGGTGACGAGGTTGTAGACGTTGTTCGACCAGTTCTGAATCGTCGTGTAGCGAACGCGTGCGTTCTTCTTCACGATGATCTCGACGACCGCCGAGTGCAGCGCCGCAGTGCTGTAGGTCGGGGCCGTGCAGCCTTCGACGTAATGCACCTGCGAACCCTCGTCCGCGATGATCAGCGTGCGCTCGAACTGGCCCATGTTCTCGGTGTTGATGCGGAAGTACGCCTGGAGGGGGATGTCCACCTTCACGCCCTTCGGAACGTAGATGAACGATCCGCCGGACCAGACGGCGGTGTTGAGCGCCGCGAAGCGGTTGTCGCCCGACGGGATGATCGTCCCGAAGTACTCCTGAACCAGTTCCGGGTACTCCGCGAGCGCCTGGTCCATACCGAGGAAGATCACGCCCTGCTTCGCCAGATCCTCGCGAATGTTGTGGTAGACGACCTCGGAGTCGTACTGCGCGCCGGCGCCGGCGAGGAACTGCTTCTCCGCCTCGGGAATGCCGAGCTTGTCGAACGTGTCCTTGATGTACTCGGGAACATCATCCCAGTTGGTGGAGTCGGTGTCGGTGGCGCGGACGTAGTAGTGGAAGTTGTCGAAGTCGATCGCGGCGAGCAGATCAGCGCTGCCGGCCCACGACGGATTCTTCAGCTGCAAAAACGTGTGGTAGGCATCGAGACGGTTCTCGAGCATCCACTCGGGCTCGCCCTTCATCGCGGACATGCCGCGGATGACACCCTCGTTGAGGCCCTTGTCGGCGATAAAGAGCGGCTTCTCGTCGTCGTGGAACCCCCACTTGTACTCGCCGACGGCTCCGCGCGCAGATGGGTTCACAGTAGTCATGATGCAGCCGCCTTCTCCAGCAGACCCAGGTCCTTCAGGATCGGGTCGTAGCCTTCAGCTTCGATCTGCTTCGCCAGCGATGCGTCGCCCGAGCGGACGATCTTGCCGGCGACCAGGATGTGCACGAAGTCCGGGTGGATGTAGTTGAGGATGCGCTCGTAGTGCGTGATGAGCAGGATCGCCTGCTCCGGGCGGCGCAGCGCATTCACGCCCTCCGACACCGTCCGCAGCGCGTCCACGTCCAGGCCCGAGTCGGTCTCGTCGAGGATCGCAAAGTCGGGCTTGAGGAGCCCCATCTGCAGGATCTCGGCGCGCTTCTTCTCACCGCCGGAGAAGCCGTCGTTCACATAGCGGCGCGCGAACTCCTCGCCCATCTTGAGCTTGGTCAGCGTCTCGCGAAGTTCGCCGAGGAACTCGCGGGCCGGGACCTCCTCGCCACGACGCGCCTTCAGGGCCTCGCGCATGAAGTTGACCATCGTCACGCCGGGGATGGTCGTCGGGTACTGGAACGAGAGGAAGATACCCTTCCGCGCTCGCTCGTCCGCCGGGGTGGCGGTGATGTCCTCGCCCTTGAACAAGATCTGGCCGCTGTCGACCTTGTAGGTCGGGCTTCCCGCGATCGTGCTGGACAGCGTGCTCTTCCCGGAGCCGTTGGGCCCCATGATCGTGTGAACCTCGCCGGGTCGGATGACCAGGTCGATGCCCTTGATGATTTGAATGTCGGGCTTTTCAGTGATGCTGACCTTCAGGTCGCGCACCTCGAGAATCGGTTCACTCATCGCGCGGGTGCCGTGCCCTTCTGCTCAACGACCGGCAGCAGGCCATTCCCCGCCACCAGCCGAACGTCGTCATGCTTCGCTACGCCATCTCTGGCCACATCTTTCGCCACGAGGTACTCACAGGCAGCGCCGCCGCCCGCGACCGTCGTGATCTGTTCCACGGGCGCTCCGAGCAAGAGCTCGATGGCCCGTCGGTCTGCCGCGCAACACGCGTGGGTCTCGCTCGCCGTGGTGCGATAGGGGCATCCAGTGTTGCGGAGGCGGAAGAAATCTCCCGCGTCCTCGACCTCCTGCAGGATGCCCTCGTGGGAGAGTGCCACGGTGACCTCGTATACGCGCTCCCCCAGCGACTCCCCGCGGATCTGCGAGGAGTGATCGCGCGCGACGGATTCCGCCACGCGGTCGAAGAGCCGATCGAGGACCGCCCGCCCGTCCTGCCCATCGATCTCTTCCGCGCTCAGGTTCGCAAGCGCCGGGGAGAGCCGGTCGAGCAGCTTCTGGTAGTGACTGGCGGAGGTGCGCTCTTCGCCCGCCTCGGACAGCGCGTACCGGGTACTGGGACGTCCGCGCGACTGCCGGACCAAGTGCGAAACCACCAGCCGGTCGGCGACCATGAGATCCATGTGGCGGCGGATCGAACCGGCCGAGACGCCGATTTCCTCGGCGAGCTCCGCAACAGAGCGCGATCCGCGCTCGTGCAGAATGCGGACGACTTCGTCCCTCGTACGTTCCATCGACTGCGCCCCCGCGTCTGTTGTGTTCTCTGCGAGGTTATGCCCGAGCAGCGTTCGATGTCAACGTTTTTTGCACTTTATTGGATGTAATTCGGGCCGATCGACACCCAAGCGTGTGAGCCACGCCACCGCGCTGTCCCCGCGAAGCCACGCCCCCTACGATCCCCTCGGGCAGGTGGCCCGCACGAGGAGCAAGCGATGACGAACGAGGCAGCGGGCGCGGGTGGGCTGACGGTGGGCCAGCAGGTGCAGTTCCAGCGCCAGGTCGACCCGGACACCATCGCGCAGTTCGTGGCGGTCAGCGGGGACACCAATCCGCTGCACACGGACGAGGCCTATGCCGCGCGGACGCGCTTCAAGCGCCCGATCGCGCACGGGATGATCGGTGCCTCGTTCATCTCGGCCACGATCGCGACGAAGCTCGCGCCCGGCCACGTCATCGTCTACCTCGGCCAGTCGCTCGAGTTCGTCGCGCCGGTCTACCCGTACGACGTGCTCACCACCACCTGCACCGTCACCGCCGTCGACGCGCGCCGCAACCGGGTGAAGCTCGACACGGTGGTCACGAACCAGGACAGCGAAGAGGTCATGCGCGGCGAGGCCAACGTCCTCGTCGACCCGCTCGCCCCCGAGGCGTAGCGCCCGCCGGGCATCGATGCACGGCCGGCGATGTGCTTGCGCGGGGCGGCCCACCCCTACCCCTCCCGGCGCGGGAGGGGGCGGAAGGAGAGAACCAACTGTGAGGAGCTGCGCCCCTCACACTACCGGCGGAAGTTCGACGGTCTGCGAGCAGCCCCCAGACCCTCACCCTGCCCTCTCCCACTGCGTAGGCGAGGGTTCTGAATACTCCGCGCGGAGGCCCGCGCCGAACTCCGGGATGCTCGAAGGGGCTTCGCCCCTTCGAGTCTCAACCCCTCCCGCGCCGGGAGGGGCAGGGGTGGGCCGCCCCTCGCAGCCCCTCGATCAGCGCTCGTACCTCGACCTCCGCTCTCCCGTGTAGGCTGATCCGCCGGAGGCAACGCAGGTGGCGAGTTCTAGCCGAGCTAAGCGCATCCAGGTCATGGGCTCCTCGGGCAGCGGGAAGAGCACCGTCGGGCTGCGGCTGGCGGAGGTGTTCGGCGTCCCGCACGTCGAGCTGGACGCGCTGTTCTGGCAGCCCAACTGGGTGGAGTCGGAGCCGGAGGACTTCCGCGCGCGTGTCGCCGCCGCGACCGAGGGCGATCGGTGGGTGGTGAGCGGCAACTACACCGGCCGCCTGAACGCGCTGCTCTGGCCGCGCGTCGACATGATCGTGTGGCTGGACCTCCCACAGCGAGTAACCGTGTCGCGGATGCTGCTCCGCTCGTGGCGTCGATGGCGGACGAACGAGCTGCTGTGGGGCACGAACCACGAACGGTTCTGGCCGCAGCTCGCGTTCTGGGATCCCACGTCACTGCTCGGCTACTCGTTGCGCGCGCATCCCCGCATGCACCGCCTGATGACCGATGCGATGGTCGACCCTCGATGGGCACACCTGCGCTTCGTGCGACTCACGTCGCAGCGCGAGGTCGATCGCTTCGTTGCCTCGATGATCGCCGAGCACGCCGCGAGCCTCGAGGAGCACACCTGATGCCAGCGAAGAGCACACCGCGCGTCCGCTTCTCGCTCGCGAGGGCGTACCGGCACCTGCGCGACGCCGACCCCGTGCTCGCCGCGCTGATCGAGGCACACGGGCCATACGCGCCTCGGCCAGCGATGGATCACTACGAGTCGCTGCTGCGCACGATCCTGTTTCAGCAGCTCGCCGGCGCCGCCGCGCGCAGCATCCAGCGGCGCTGGCTGGCGCTCTACGGCGACGGCCCTAGTGGCGGCGAGGGCCGCTACCCCACGCCCGAGGAGCTCCTCGACACCACCGACGAGGCGTTCCGCGGCGCGGGCGTCTCGCGACAGAAGGCGGGGTACATGCGCGACCTCGCGGCGCACGTGGTTGCGGGCGACCTCGACCTCGCGGGCATCGACGCACTCCCGGACGACGAGGTGATCCGGCGGCTGGTCGTCGTGAAAGGCCTCGGGGAGTGGTCGGCACACATGTTCCTGATGTTCCAGCTGGGGCGGCCGGACGTGCTGCCAACCGGGGACCTCGGCGTGCGAATCGGGATGGGGGCGGCCTATGGCCTCGACGCCCCGCCGACCCCCGCCGAGGCACGAGCCATCGGCGAGCGCTGGGCGCCCTACCGGTCGGTCGGTTCGTGGTACATGTGGCGCGCCGCCGAGGCCGGCAGAGGTAGGTAACGATCCGGATCGTCCCTGAAGAGATCGTCTACTCGGACACTCCTATACTCTGAGCCCGGCGGGGGTACTGACTCAGCTTCTCGGAGCAGCGCCGTGCGCTGCCCGCTCGCGAAAGGGCCCTGATGCGCATCGTGCTGTTCGGCCAGGCCGCATTCGGCAAAGACATCTTCGACAAGCTGCGCGAGGCCGGCGAGGACATCGTCGGCGTCTCCACACCTCGACAGGGCACCCGACCCGACCCACTGTTCGAGGCGGCAAGCGTGGCCGGCGTGCCGGTGATCGAGACGCCCGCCCTCCGCCAGGACGGCCCGTTCGAGCAGTACCTGGCGCTCAAGCCGGACCTCCTCGTCTTCGCGTTCGTCACGGACATCGTGCGCAAGCGCGTGCTGGACGCCGCGACGCACGGCGCGATCCAGTACCACCCGTCGCTGCTGCCGCTGCACCGCGGCCGCACCGCAATGAACTGGGCGATCATCTCCGGCGCCGAGAAGACCGGCCTGACGATCTTCTGGGTCGACGAGGGCATCGACACCGGCCCCATCGTGCTTCAGCGCGAAGTCGACATCGACCCGGCCGACAGCGTCGGCACGCTGTACTTCAACCGTCTCTATGCGATGGGTGTGGACGCGCTCGTGGAGGCCACCCGCCTCGTCCGCGAGGGCAGCGCGCCCCGCCTGCCGCAGAACCACGCGCTCGCCACCTACGAGGCGCCCTGCGGCCCGGAACACGCGAAGATCGACTGGATGTACCACTCGCGCGTGGTGTCGAACCTGATCCGCGGCTGCGACCCGCAGCCGGGGGCCTCGACCAACCTCCGAGGCGAGACGATCCGGCTGTTCGAGGCGCAGATGCGTCCCGGCGCACCCGGCGAGCCGCCCGGCACGGTGATGGCGATCGTGGACGGCAAGGCGGAGGTCGCCGGCGTCGGCGGTACGATCGTCGTCGGACGTGCGCAGCGCGCGGGCGCGGCGAAGCAGCCCGCCGGCGAGGTGCTGATGGTCGGCGACGTCCTCGAGCGCACGCCATGATCGAGGCGGCCCAGATCCGGGCGACACGATGATCATCGGCTCGTCGCGCGAACGGAAGCTCGAGGAGTTCCGCACCGCGCTGACGCCGGCGAGCGTGAGCGACCTCGTGCATGCCGGGCACACCGTGCTTATCGAGACGAACGCGGGGGTTGGCGCGCACTACCCCGACGCGGAGTACCTCGCCGTCGGCGCGCAGATCGTCCCGACGATGGAGGACGTGTACGCACACTCCGAGCTGATCGTCGAGGTGAAGGAGCCCCAGCCCTCGGAGTTCGCGCTGATGCGCGACGGGCAGGTCATCTTCACCTACCTCCACCTCGCGGCTGAGCCCGAGGTCACGCGCGCCATCGTCGACTCGAAGTGCATCGCGATCGCGTACGAGACGGTGCGCCTGCCGAACGGCGCGCTGCCGCTGCTCGCCCCCATGTCCGAGGTCGCGGGTCGCCTCGCCGTCGAGGAAGGCGCGCGCTTCCTCAAGCGTCCCGGCCCCGGTCGCGGGATCCTGCTCGGCGGCATCTCCGGCGTCCCGCCGGCACACGTGGTCGTGATCGGATCGGGCAACGTCGGACGGAACGCCATCCGCGTCGCGGTCGGCATGGGCGCGCGCGTCACGGTGATCTCAAACGCCATCGACCAGCTGCGCGACCTTGACCAGCAGTACGCGGGGCGCATCGAGACCGCGCTCTCCAGCCGTGGCGTGATCGCCTCGATCCTGCCGAGCGCCGACATGCTGATCGGCGCGGTGCTCGTGGCGGGCGAGCGCGCGCCCGTCGTCGTGTCACGCGAGATGGTCCGCACGATGCAGCCCGGATCCGTAATCGTGGACGTGGCGGTGGACCAGGGCGGCTGCATCGAAACCACGCACCCGACGAACCACGACGAGCCGATCTACGTCGAGGAAGGCGTGGTCCACTACGCCGTGCCGAACATGCCTGGCTCCGTGCCGCGCACCGCCTCGACGGTGCTCAGCACGCTCGTCCTGCCGTATGCCCTCGCGATCGCCAACCTCGGCGTCGACGCGGCGATCCGGCGCGACCCCGCGCTTGCGCAGGGCGTCAACGTGTACCGCGGGGCGATCACACACCCCGCCGTCGCCGCCGCGCTGTCGCTCCCCTACGTCCCGCTGGAGGACGCGATCACGGCACCTCGATGATCGGCTGGCTGCGACGGAAGCTCGCGCCGATCCTCGAGCACGAGCAGCTGTTGCTCGTGAGCTTCTCAACCGTCCTCGTCATGACCGGGCAGGGTGTGATCTCGCCCGTGTTCCCGTTGCTGAGCGAGAAGTTCGGCGTCGGCGCGGGCGCCATCGGCCTGACGCTGACGACGTTCGGGCTCGCGCGCCTCATCCTCAATGTGCCGATGGGCATCGCGGCGGACCGGTACGGGCGACGGTTGCTGCTGGTCAGCGGGCCGATCATCGGCGCGGTCGGGATGATCGGCTCAGGCTTTGCGGGGTCGCTGCCCGAGCTGCTGGCGTGGCGCTTCGTCGCCGGGGCGGGTTCCGCGATCTACGCGACCGGCGCCCAGGTGTTCCTCGCAGACGTATCCACGCCCGACACGCGCGCGAGGTATCTCGGCACGAACCAGGGCGCTCTGCTCCTCGGCTCCTCCGTCGGGCCGGCGATCGGCGGCTTCACTGCCGAGGCGTGGGGCATCGAGGCCGCGTTCGTGATCGTCGGGCTGTGCTCGCTCGTCGCGGGGGGCTACGCGTACTGGCGCCTGCCCGAGACGCGCCACCTTAGCAGCGAGGTGCGCCGAGTACCCGTCCCCGGTGAGGCGCCGCGACGCCGCGCGTGGGTCGAGATGCTGCTGTCGCGGGACTTCCTGCTCATCGGCACGATGAACGCCGCGATCTTCTTCACGCGTACCGGCGGTCGTCAGACGATCATGCCGTTCATCGGCGCGGCGAACCTCGGCATGTCGACCGCGTCGATCGGTGTCGTGTTCTCCGCGATGGCGATCCTCAACATGCTGCTGGTACTGCCATCCGCGTACGTCTCCGACCACATCGGCCGCAAGTGGATGATCGTGCCGAGCGGCGTGCTCGTCGGGGTGTCGATGTTCCTGATCGCGTGGGCGCCCTCGTACGCGCTCTTCTTCACCGCGGCGATGCTGCACTCAGTGTTCGCGTCGCTGTCCGGGCCGGCGCCCGTCGCGTACGCGGTAGACATTTCACCGCCGGGGCTGCGAGGGCTCGGCCTCGGCCTGTTCCGCTCCGGCGGGGACGTGGGCTTCATGATCGGCCCGCCGGTCGTCGGCTTCATCGCCGACCACATGGACTACGAGTCCTCGATGTACGTGAACGGGGTCCTGATGATCGCGGTGTCGCTGCTGTTCCTGCTCGCGCGCGAGCGACGGAAGGGCGACCCAGCCACGGCGGCGCAGCCCACGCGCGCGCCACGCTAGCTCGGGACGCTGGCCCAGCCGAGCGACTCGGACATCTGCTGCTCGACCTCGGGCGACAGTCGCATGAACAGCGCGGTCGCCTCCGCGAGGCGCTCGCCCACCGCGTCCTCGACGCTCGCCTCCACCTCGATGCGACGTCCGCGCATCCGCACGACGCGCCCCCGCACGACGAGGGTGCCGGAGGTGCCGACGGTCTTGCGGTAGCGCGTCTCCATCTTCGCCGTCACGCCCAGGGCGCGGTCCTGCGCCCACATCGCCCACGCCATCGACTCGTCGAGGAGCGCGGCAAGCACACCGCCGTGCATGACGCCGGGGAAGCCCTGATCCTCCGGCTTCGGGTCATAGCGGGTGATCACCGCGCCTTCACCATCGCGGCTGAAGCGCAGGTGGAGGCCGTGCTGGTTGCGCCCGCCACAGGCGAAGCAGACCTGGTCGTACAGGCGCGGGTCGAAGTCGCCCCCCGTTGGATGTGGGGTTGGCGGCACGTTAGGCGAGGCGCACGGACGCGGTGCCGGTGAGCAGCGCCTCGCCGGCGGCGTCCTCGCAGATCAGGTCGTAGGTCGCGACGCCGTCGGACTCCGAGCGCAGCGTGGCGCGCGCGGTCACCTCGACGGGCACGAGCGCGGGCTGACGCCAGCGCACCTTCAGCGACCCGCCCCGCTCCCACGCTTCGCCGAAGGCGTTCGTCATCGCCTCGGACATCAGCGCGAGCACGAGCATGCCGTGCGCGACGGGGCGACCGAAGGGGCCTGCGTAGGCCTCGGGCGTCTCGCGGTGGATGGGGTTCGGGTCGCGCGCGGCGACGGCATAGTGGTCGACGCGCGGCTGGTCGATGAGGCGCGTCACGGGCTGGACGGTGGGTGCGGTCATGCTGCGTCTCCCTCGCTCGAACCCTCGGGCGGCGGCACGAGCACGGAGGCGCGCGAGACCGCGACGACCTCGTCGCCCGCGCGTGCCGCGGCGTCGAACGCCGCCATCAACGCGCCGCGGCGCACGGCGTACGACGAGACCGTCACGGTGACGGTGAGCGCCTCGCCGATGCGCACGGGCCGGCGCGACTCGTGCTCCTGGCCGGTGTGCATGACGCCCGCGGGGATCTCGACCTGCCCGAGGAGCGTCGCAAGCATGAGCGCGCTCAACATGACCGGTGGCACCCGCTCATCCCAGCGCTCCGCGGGCTCGCCGGTTGCCTCGAGGTAAGCGCGCACATCGTCGTGGGTGATCGTCAGTTCGACTGTGGGCAGAATGTCGCCGCGCGACAGCGAGTCGAAGGAGAAGTGGGTCGGCGAGGTCACAGGCGGTCGCTAGCCCTCGACGGATTCGAGCATGCCGGCCTGCATGTGCTCGCGGCCCCACTCGGTGATCGGGAGCATCGCCTGCGCCAGCTCGCGGCCAAGCGGGGACAGCTCGTACTCCACCCACGGCGGCATCGTCGCGACGAGGTGTCGCTCAACGAGCCCGATCTCCTCGAGCGTCTTCAGGCGATCACGGAGCGTCCGGGAGTTGCAGCCACCGACGACGGCAGCGAGGTCATTGAAGCGGCGCTTGCCGTCCAAGAGCTCGTAGAGGATGCGCGGCACCCAACGCTGCCCGACCAGGGCAAGCGCGGCGCGGCTGGGGCAGAAGTCACCGTCGCGAGTGCGCGCCTGTCGGGATTCCATACGGGCCTCCGCGCCCAACGCTACCGCAGGCCATTGATATTTACCAATCCGCCCGCGACAAACAAGAAGCCGGACGCGGTGCGTCCGGCTTCTCGCTCGCTCACGGCGAATCAGCTACTTGATGAAGTCCTCGATGCTGCCGTGGTCGCGCTTGTCGCGTCCGTTGTACATCGCGAGCGCGATCTGGCCCTCTCGGTCGACGACGAACGTCGCGCGGTCGGCGGAGGCGGCGGCCTCGTTCCAGCAGCCGTACTGCGTGGCGACCTCGCCCTTCAGGTCCGCGAGCAGGCCGTGCGTGAAGTGCTCGCGCTCCTTCCAGACCGCGTGCGAGAAGCGCGAGTCGCGCGAGACGCCGTAGACCTTCGCGCCCTTCGCCTGCCAGCCGCCGAAGTTGTCGCGGATCTCGCAGTTCTCCGTGGTGCACGTGCCCGAGAAGTCGAACGGGTAGAACATCAGGACGACGGGCGTCCCCTTGAGTTCCGACAGGGTGACCTTGTTGTTCTCGTCGTCGACGAGCGTGAAGTCCGGAGCCTGCTGACCAGCCTCGAGAGCCATGGATCATCCTTCCAAGCGGAGTCCGGCGCGGAGGCGCGCGGACTGCCAGCATCGTGTTCGCGGTATTCGAGGAAGCACGGCGGACGCCGCGCATCGCGCTGAAGTTTATCAGCCTGCCCGAACGAAGCGATCGGCCGGGCGCTAGCTCCCCGTGAGGTAGTCGTGGATCGCGGCGGCGGCGCGGTGGCCGTCCGCGAGCGCGGTGACCACCAGGTCCGCGCCGTTCACGTCGTCGCCACCGGCGAAGACGCCCGGCAGGTTCGTCGCGAGCGACTCAGGGTCGGCGACGATGCGCGCCCAGCGGTCGCGGACCATCTCCGGGACGACCTCGCCCCAATCCTCGTCCACGCCGTAGCCGATCGCCACGATGATCATGTCCGCGGGAAGGTCGAACTCGGAGTCCGGTACGGGCTCCGGGCGGCGGCGGCCGGTGTCATCGGGCGGGCCGAGCTCCATGCGCTGGCAGCGCAGCCCACGCACCTCGCCGGCGTCGCCCTGCAGCACGGCGAGCGGGGCGGCGAGGTACTCGAACTGCACGCCCTCTTCGTGCGCGTGCTTGCGCTCTTCTTCGCGACCCTGCATCTCCGCCTCGGTGCGGCGGTAGACCAGCGTGACGTCGGAGGCACCAAGGCGGCGCGCAGAGCGCACGCAGTCCATCGACGTGTCGCCACCGCCGACGACCACGACACGCTGCGGCGAGCCGAGCGGCGCGTGCATCGTGTCAGGCAGGTCGTCGAGTGCAAGGTTGGCGCGCACGAGGAAGTTCGTCGCGGTGAGCACCTGTGGGGCTTCCTCGCCCGGGATGCCGAGGCGCGTGCCAGTCTGGGCACCGATGCCGACGAAGACGGCGTCGTACTCGGCGGTCAGTGCGGACCAGTCGATGTCCTCGCCGACCCGCGTGCTCGTCTTCACCTCGACACCGAGGGCCTCGAGCTCCGCGAACTTGCGATCGATCGAGGGCTTGTTCAGCTTGAACGTAGGGATGCCGTAACGCAGCACGCCGCCCGCGCTCGGCCACGCCTCGAAGATTACGATCCCGTGACCGAGCCGCGCGAGGCGCTCCGCGACGGCGATACCCGCCGGGCCGCTGCCGATGACGGCGACGCGCTTGCCGGTCGGGGCCACGGGGGCGACCACCGGCTGGCCGCCGTGCGCTTCCTGCCATTCGGTGGTGAATGTCTCAAGCTTGCCGATGGCGACCGGGAGCGCGTTTTTGCCGACGACGCAATGGCCCTCGCAGAGGCGCTCCTGCGGGCAAAGGCGACCGCACATCTCGGGCAGCTCGCTGGTCTCGCGGAAAACGTTCGCGGCGCCGTTGAAGTCACCGTTCTCGAGGAGCCAGAACGCGCGGGGGATGTCGTTGTGGACGGGGCACGCCTTCTGACA
>CAMDAY010000047.1 GCA_945888895.1 Dehalococcoides mccartyi
GGGCGAGGCGACCGCCTAGCTCACCTCGCACCGTTCGAGGACTGCGACGAGCCCCCGCCGAAACGCGGGGGCTCGCTGCGTCTGAGGCGAGCCGGAGCGGAGGCGGAGGGGGCAACCTCGCGATCTCACTCCGGGCCATCGAGGTGGCAGCGGGGAGCGGCCCACCCCTTCCCCTCCCGGCGCGGGAGGGGTGAGAGAAGAAGAGAACAAGTGTGAGGAACTGCGCCCCTCACACTCCCGGTGGAGGTCCTCAGGCTGGGCCACGTCGGTGCGAGGGATTCGAGCCGCGCCGGCGGGGGGGGGTTACTCCCTCGGCGGCTCACCGAGAACGTGGCCATGGGTGAGGTCGAGGACGTGCTCGGGGGAGATCTCGAGTTCGAGGCCGGTGAGGTCCAGGGCGCGGCCGGCCTCGACCTCGCGCTTGAGGGCGTCGAGGCGCTCCTCGCGCTTGTCGCGGGCGTCCTTCGTCAGCTCGAGTTCCTCGGCGAGGCGCTCGCGGAGGATGCGCTCGGGGGCGTCCGCCGCCTGCGGCACGCGCGCCTCCACGACGCGCGACAGGAACGAGTAGCGCGTCCCGCCGAGGTAGTGCAGCGGCCGTGTCTCTTCCGGTCCGAGAATCCATCCGTCGTCGAATGACTCGGGGTCGACCTGCACGGCGGCGATCAGCGCGACAAACAGGATGTGATCGCCCAGCGGCATCACCTCGACGACGGTGCACTCCACCCACGCGGCACAGGCGGCGAGGAGCGGGGCGATCACCTTCTGCGGCTGGAACGTCTCGAGCTGCGTTGCCTCGATCTTGTCGACGCGGTCGCCGTGCATCGCGCCGAGGTACTGCACGTGATGCAGCAGCGGGCGCGTGGGAAAGTTCAGGGCGAACTCCTGCGAGTGCTGGATGATCTCTGCCGTGTGGCGCGAACGCTCGACCGCGATCGCGAGCATCGGCGGGTCGGTGGAGATGGGCATGTGCCACGCGAGCGGCATCACGTTGGTGCGGCCACGCCATGCCGAGGTGAGCAGGACGACCGGCCCGCCGATCAGCAGCCGCGCGGCCGCGGCCTTCGGGCGATCCTCGATGTGCTCAGGGATGGGGCGGATGAGGGGGTCGTTGGTCACGATGCCGAGTATAGACGCGGCAGCGTGCCCAACGGCTCCCGCGAGCCAGCGCGAGGGGGGGCGGACTCCGGACGGCGTCCAAGCAGTCGATCGAGAACACTCATGGTGGTGGCCTCCTTTGCTGTCGGCGACACCCTAGATCGGTCAGGCACGCAATACCACACTCGTAATACGCCTGCACCCCCGAGGCGCCGCGTGGGGGTGATGGGACGGCAAGCTCGGAGCACCGGCGCCGGGGACGATCACCCCGACAGGCGTACAATGGGGGGGACACCGCAGCGGCGGTGCGCCGGGAGCCCGAGCAGGCCTCGAGCGATTCTCATCTCTTTGATCCGACCGGGAGCACCATGACCAGCAACGGCAGCACCAACGGCACCTCTTCGCACGCCTCCGACACGGCCACGTGGACCGTCAAGGCGGGGCTGGCGCAGATGCTGAAGGGGGGCGTGATCATGGACGTGGTCACGCCGGAGCACGCCGAGATCGCGCAGGAGGCCGGCGCGTGCGCCGTCATGGCCCTGGAGCGCGTGCCGTCCGACATCCGAGCAGCAGGTGGCGTGGCCCGCATGAGCCACGTGCGGATGATCAAGGAGATCCAGGCGACCGTCTCGATCCCGGTCATGGCGAAGGCCCGCATCGGCCACTTCGTCGAAGCGCAGATCCTCGAGGCCATCGGCGTCGACTACGTCGACGAGTCCGAGGTGCTGACGCCCGCCGACGACGTCCACCACATCGACAAGCACAACTTCAAGGTCCCGTTCGTCTGCGGCTGCCGCAACCTGGGCGAGGCGCTCCGGCGCATCTCCGAGGGCGCCGCGATGATCCGGACGAAGGGCGAGGCGGGCACCGGCGACATCGTCGAGGCCGTGCGACACATGCGGTCGCTCTGGTCGGACATCCGCCGCATCCAGGGGATGCGTGACGACGAGTTGTACGTGGTCGCGAAGGACATGCAGGTACCGATCGACCTCGTGCGCCAGGTGCGCACGCTCGGCAAGCTGCCGGTCACCAACTTCTCCGCGGGCGGCGTGGCCAGCCCAGCGGACGCGGCGCTGATGATGCAGCTGGGCGCCGAGGGCGTGTTCGTTGGCTCCGGCATCTTCAAGTCCGGTGCGGAGCTGGACGACGGCACGGCTTCCGGCCACAAGAAGATGCTCGACTCACAGCGCGCGATGGCGACCGCCATCGTGAAGGCGGTGACCCACTTCAACGACCCGCAGATCCTCGCCGAGGTCTCCATGGAGATCCCCGACTCGATGCGCGGGCAGTCGGTTTCCTCGATGGCCCCGTCCGAGCTCCTCGCCGGTCGAGGGAACTAAGCGGCCACCGGCATGACGCCCGCCACCTCGGGCTCCCGGGCGCCCGCCTCCGATCGGGAGCGCGCCCTCATCGGCGTACTCGCGCTGCAGGGCGACTTCGCGGAGCACATCGCGTCGCTCCGCGCCTGCGGCGTCGAGGGCATCGAGGCCGTCGAGGTGCGCACGCTCGAACAGCTCGCCGCCGTCGATGGACTGATCATCCCCGGCGGCGAGAGCACCACCATCGCGCGCCTGCTGATCGCGTTCGGGCTGATGGAGCCGCTGCGCGACCGCATCCGCGCCGGGTTGCCTGCCTGGGGTACCTGCGCGGGCGCGATCATGCTCGCGAACGAGGTGACGAACCTCGATCGCCCGCCGATCGCGGCGATGGACATCACCGTGGAGCGCAACGCCTTCGGCCGCCAGATCGATTCGTTCGAGGCCGACCTCGACATCGCGGGGATGGAGGGGCCGCCGCTGCGCGCCGTGTTCATCCGCGCCCCCGTGATCACCCGCGCGGGCGCGGGCGTCGAGGTGCTCAGTCGGATCGAGGACGGGCGCATCGTCGCAGCGCGACAGGGGCGGCTGCTGGCCACCTCGTTCCACCCGGAGCTGACGGCGGACCACCGGATGCACGCGCTGTTCGCGCGGATGGTGCTGGGCGCCATGGCGTCCTCGGCGGTGGGGACCACCTGATGGACACGCGCGCGCCGCGCCCCACTGACCTCGTCGCCCTCGTCACGTTCGACGAGGAGGTGCGCGAGAACCTGGCGGTGACGCGCGAGCGCATCGCGCACGGGAACGGCGCCGCCACGCCGCTCGCCGCCGCCTTCGCCCAGTGGTTGCACCTCGGACGGCGCACCTGGGTGAGCGTCGCAGGGCGGCAGATCCGGGGCATCGCGACCGCGCGGGAGCTGGCCACGAAGCACGCGTGGGAGATCGACACGCTGATCGAGGCAGACGACGCCCACGACCGCGAGGTCCTCGAAGACCTGCTGCGACAGGCCGGGCGGGCGGCGGAGGAGGCAGAGGTGACGCACCTCCTGCTGCGCACGCCGGAGGACAGCATCGCCGCCGAGGCTGCGCCACGCGCCGGGTTCTCCCGCGTGGACCTCGAGCGGCTCTGGACCGGGAAGCTCGCGCCGACCTCGACGACGACGCGCGTCGTCCGCGATCTGACCGAGGACGACGAGTTCGCCTCGTTCCAGGTGTATTGCCGCGCGGTGCCCATAACAGCACGGCAATCAATGGCGATGACAGTGGACGAATGGAACGCCATTCGCGACCGACACTGGCAGGATCGTGGCGACGGCGCGCTGCTCGCGGAGCACGACAGCCGCGTGGTGGCGACCGCGCGCTACGCGCGGAGCACGGGCCAGTTCACGTTGACGGCGGAGCCGGAAGCGCACGCCGCAGCGGACGCACTGCTGGCGGCGATCGCCCGGCAGACCCGCGGCGCCGAGCGGCACATCGCGCTCGTCTCCGCCTCGGGCGCCACAGAGGACGCAGCGCTGCGACGCGCGGGGCTCGAGGTCGAGCCGACGGCGTACGCGCTGTTCTGCAAACGGGTGTTGCAGCCCGTGCGGGAAGAAACGTATGCGCGTGCCGGCATCCCGATCACCGGGGGTTAGCACCGGGAGCGCAGAGAGCTGCGGAAGCAGCGCGGGGGAGGTCGATCCGGCCGAATGAATGACACGCGCGACAGCCTGAACCACGACACCGATGCCGAGCTCGAACGCGAGCTGGCTGCGCTCGACGCCCTCGATGACGACGATGAGCCGGACGACCTCGAGGATGACGACGATTTCGACGGGGCCTTCGAGGATCTCGACGACGATCCCGAGGGCGACGACGAGAACCTCGCGCATGCGGGGGCACTGAGCGCGCCGATGGCGCGCGAGCAGCGGCTCGCCGCGACCGCTCAACTCACCGAGGAAGAGCGCACCGAGATCGAACTCCTGGTCGGCATCATGCCACCGCGCATCTCCGAGGCCGTGCGCAGCGAGGGCCTGTCGGGAATCATCGAGATCGTGATGGACCTCGGACGCGTGCCGACCGCGCGGTACGGGACGGGCGATGTGTACCTGTCGGCGACCGAGGTCACCGAGCAGGAGCTGACGCAGGTCGTCGCGCAGGTCTCCGAGTTCGGCGAGGACAACCGCGCCGGCATTCCTCGAACGCTGCACCGCATCTCTGCGATCCGCAACCGCCGCGGCCACATCATCGGCCTGACGTGCCGCATCGGCCGGTCCGTGTCGGGGTCGGGCGGCATCATGCAGGACCTGATCGAGAGCGGGAAGAGCGTCCTGCTCCTCGGCCGCCCGGGCGTCGGCAAGACGACGATGCTGCGTGACGTCGCGAGGATGCTCGCGGACGACCTCGGCAAGCGCGTCGTGATCGTCGACTCCTCGAACGAGATCGGCGGCGACGGCGACATCCCGCACCACGGCATCGGTCGCGCGCGCCGGATGCAGGTGCGCTCGCCGCACCTCCAGCACGAGGTGATGATCGAGGCCGTCGAGAACCACACCCCCGAGGTGATCGTGATCGACGAGATCGGCACCGCCCTCGAGGCCGACGCCGCACGCACGATCGCCGAGCGCGGCGTGCAGCTCGTCGGCACGGCGCACGGCACCACGCTGTCCAACCTGATGCAGAACCCCACGCTCTCCGACCTGATCGGCGGCATCGAATCGGTCACCCTCGGCGACGAAGAAGCGCGACGGCGCGGCACGCAGAAGACGATCCTCGAGCGGCGCTCTCCCCCGACGTTCGAGGTGCTCGTCGAGATCCAGGGCTTCCAGCGCCTCGCGGTGCACGAGGATGTCGCCGAGACGGTGGACGCGCTGCTGCGCGGCTACGAGGCCGAGGCGGAGATCCGTGTCATCGGCGACGGCGGCAACATCGAGACCGTCGAGCGGATGCCGTTGCGCACCACGCCCGCCGAGCCGCTCAACGCGCGCGAGGAGCCGGAGCGCCGGCAGATGCTGACGGCGGCGCCCGGCGGCCCGCAGCGCCGGCTGCTCCCGTTCGGCATCTCCCGCGCGCGCCTCGAGTCCGCGATCGACCAGACGCGGTCGGGGGCGCGCATCGTGGACAGCGTGCGCGACGCGGACGCGGTGTTCACGCTGCGCCCGTACTACCGCCGCCGCAGCGGCCCGCTGAAGCAGGCCGAGGAGCGCGGCATCCCGATCTACGTGCTGCGCAACAACACCACGCAGCAGATGGAGCGCCAGCTCCTCGCGCTGCGCGGGGACGGGGACGCGAGCGACCCGACGACCGCCGCCCTGCGGGAGACCGAGGAGGCGATCGCCGATGTCTCCACGCGCGGGGCGCAGAGCGTGGAGCTGGCACCCCAGAGCGCGTACATCCGCCGGTTGCAGCACGAGCTGGCGACCCGCCACGGCCTGCGCACGGTATCCAAGGGCAACGAGCCTTTCCGTCGCGTGACCGTGATCGGCGAGGCCGCACCGCCGACCCGCGGGCTGCCGTGGGGCGACACGCGCGAGCAGCGCGCGCGATGATCGCTCGATGAGCAACGAACGGGGCGTCTTCGTCACCCTCGAAGGTGGCGAGGGCGCCGGCAAGTCGACGCAGATCGCGGCCCTCGCACGCCTCGCAACCAACGCGGGCGTCGAGGTCGTGACGTGCCGCGAACCGGGCGGCACCCCGCTGGGTGAGCGCCTGCGCGCCGCGCTCTTCGCAACCGCCGAGGGCGAGACGGCGCCCGCCCCTGCCGCGGAGTTGCTCGTGTTCACGGCCGCCCGCGCGCAGCTGGTCGCCGAGGTGATCCGCCCCGCCCTCGACCGGGGCGCGCTGGTGATCTGTGACCGTTTTGCCGACTCGACCGTCGCGTATCAACACCATGGCCGCGGCCTCGACGCGTCGATGGTGGACGCGGCGAACCGCGCGGCGACGCAGGGGCTCGTGCCCGACCTGACGCTGCTCCTCGACCTTTCGCCGGAGCAGGGGTTCCAGCGCGGCGAGCGCGGCCTCGACTACCTCGAGCGCGAGGACGTCGAGTTCCACCGCCGCGTGCGCCGGGGGTTCCTCGAGCTGGCGGCGGCGGAACCGGAGCGGTGGCTCGTGCTGGACGCGACGCGGCCGGAGATGCAGATCACGCACGCCGCGTGGGAACGCGTGCGCGTGCTGTTGGCGCGCTAGCGCGGGGTCGAGGCGGAACGGGCGGGAGCCTCGACCTTACTCGGAGCGATCGAGGTTCAACCGTGGGGCGGCCCACCCCTACCCCTCCCGGCGCGGGAGGGGTTCAGAACAGAAGAACCAGGTGTGAAGAGCTGCGCCCCTCACACCCCCCGGCGGAACTCGATGTGGCCGCGGCACGTGAGCGCGAGCGATTCGCACGCCAGCACAGATGCCGCGTACCGATGGGCAGTCTCTGTACCTGAGTTCCGAGCACGGCCCATGCACCAAAAGTCCGGCGACTGCCTCAAATGTCGCGCTCATTCAGGGCTTTTGAGGCAAAGCCCCGCGTAGGGAAGGGGCAGGGGGATGGGCCGCCCCGCGTTGCCAGCTCGAACGGCCCGAGAGCGAACGAGCCTCGCGCCCGCTCGCTTCCCCTCGACGGCGCGAACGCGCTAGGAGATGCGCTCGAAGACGGCGGCGATGCCCTGGCCGCCGCCGATGCAGAGCGTGACGAGGCCGTAGCGGCCGCCGGTGCGCTCCAGCTCGTGCATCAGCTTGATCGTGAGGATCGTGCCGGTCGCTCCCACGGGGTGACCGAGGGCGATCGCGCCGCCGTTGGGGTTGGTCTTGTCCAGCGGCAGGTTGAGCCCCAGCGAGCACGCCGCGGCCACGGAGGCGAACGCCTCGTTCAGTTCGATCACGTCCATGTCATCGATCGTGAGGTTGGCGCGCTGCAGCGCGGCCTGGCTCGCGGGGATGGGGCCGCTGCCCATGATCGACGGGTCGACTCCGGCGACCGCACTCGCGACCAGGCGCAGGCGCGGGCGCAGCCCCAGCTCCTTGGCCTTCGAGGCGGTCGTGACGACCACCGCCGCGGCACCGTCGTTGATGCCCGAGGAGTTGCCGGCGGTCACATCGCCGTCCGTCTTGAACACCGGGCGCAGCTTGGCGAGCGACTCCATGCTCGTCATGCGCGGGTGCTCGTCCTTGTCGAAGACGACCGTCTCGCGGCCCTTCTTCACCTCGACGGGCACGATCTGCGCATCGAAGTAGCCGGCCTCGATGGCGTGCGCGGCGCGCTCCTGCGAGCGCAGCGCGTATTCGTCCTGCACGGTGCGCGAGAGCTCGAACTTCTGGGCGAGGTTCTCGGCGGTGATGCCCATGATCATGTTCGCGTTGGGGTCGGTGAGCAGCGCCTGGACGCCGTCCTGGAGCACGCCGTCGCCGTAGCGGTAGCCGCTGCGCGCCTTGTGCAGGTAGTAGGGGATGCGCGTCATGTTCTCGGTGCCACCGGCCACGACCACCTCGGCGTCACCGGACTGGATCCAGCGTCCGGCATTCGTGATCGCCTCGAGGCCGGAGCCGCAGGCGCGGCTGACGGCGAGGGCGGGCGTCTCGATCGGCAGGCCGGCGTTCAGCGATGCGTTGCGTGCGACGTACGCATCCTCGGCGGCGCCGCCGACGTTGCCCATGATCACCTGGTCGACCTGCTTCGGGTCGACACCGGCGCGGCGGACGGCCTCGCGGATGACGATGGCGCCGAGCTCCGTGACGGAGGTGTCGGCGAAGGCCCCGCCGAAGGTGCCGATGGCCGTGCGGGCGCCATCCACGATCACGATCTCTTCCATGCGGGGTCTCCTTCTGCGGCCCGTCGAGGGCGCGCGCTCTCTGGTGCTGCGGGGCGTGGGTTGCCGCGAGTGGGGCGGCCCATCCCCCTGCCCCCTTCGTACCCCGATCGGAGCAGCGCTCCGCGCGGGGCGCGGGAAGGGGGATGAAGTACGAGGGGCTTCGCCCCTCGCGCTCCCCGGATCCGAGGCAGCGGTCGCGCCTCGTCGGAGCGGGAAGCAGGATGTCGGGGCCGCGCGAGTGGGTGGCACCAACCCTCGAAGTGTATGCCGCGCGGGGGTCGGGTTCACGGGTGTGCGATGTCCGTATCTGACGCCACATGTAGACTTGCCCACATGCCTGACCGAACCGTCGCCGTGCGCGTCCCGACCACCTCCGCGAACCTCGGACCGGGGTTCGACAGCCTCGGCGTGGCCCTCGACTGGACCGCGCTGCTCACCGTCACGCAGACCGACTCGCCCGCCCCCGAGCCTTTCGACCCCGTCGAGCGCATGACGGCGCAGGCCGTGATCGCGTTCTTCGAGGAGGCCGGTGAGCCGCTGGCGGGCGTGCGCGTGCAGTTCCAGGGCGACATGCCCGTGGGCCGCGGCCTCGGCATGTCGGCGGCGGCACGGGCGGCCGGCGTGGTCGCGGCGAACGCGCTGCTGGGCGACCGGCTGACGATGGAGCAGATGCTGCCGATCGCGGTGCGCCTCGAAGGACACGGGGACAACATCATCCCCGCGCTCGTCGGAGGGCTGCAGGTGGTCGTCGATGACGACGGCACACCGGTGCACATGCCCGTCGCAGTGCCGAGCGACCTGCGCCTCGCGCTGATGATCCCGGCGTTCGACATGCCGACGAACGAGTCGAGGAAGCGGCTGCCGGACTCGCTGTCGCGCGGGCAGACGGTGCACAACATCGGCCGCGCGGCGCTGATCGTCGCCGCGTTCGCGGGACACCGGTACGACCTGCTGCGCGTGGCGACCGAGGACATCCTGCACCAGCCGGCGCGCGCGACGCTGTTCCCCGCGATGTACCCGATCTTCGAAGCTGCGTACGCAGCAGGCGCGCACGGCGTGTACCTGTCCGGCGGCGGCTCCACGATCGCCGCGTTCGTCAGCGCGAATGACGAGCACGTCACCGGCGCGATGCGCGAGGCAGCAGCCGCCCATGGATTGCAGTCGCAGACGCGCGTCGTGGGCTTCTCCGCGGCGGGCACCGAGGTGGTCGAGGCATGAGCCGGATCGTCCAGAAGTACGGGGGATCCTCGGTCGCCACGGCGGAGAAGATCCAGCACGTCGCGCGCCGTATCGCCGCGCGCCGCCGCGCGGGCGACGAGGTGGTCGCGGTCGTGTCCGCCATGGGCGACACCACGGACGATCTGATCGACCTCGCCGCGAAGATCAACGCCCGGCCGAACCAGCGCGAAATGGACGTCCTCCTGTCCACAGGTGAGATCGTTTCCAGCACGCTGCTGTCGATGGCCCTCGACGCCGAGGGACTCGACGCGATCAGCCTCACCGGCGCGCAGGCGGGCATCCGCACCGACGAGGTCTACGGGCGCGCGCGCATCGCGGAGATCCAGACGGAGCGCATGGAGCGCGAGCTGGGCGCGGGCCGCGTCGTGATCGTCGCGGGCTTCCAGGGCATCTCGGAGAACTTCGACACCACGACGCTCGGCCGCGGCGGCAGCGACACGACGGCTGTGGCGCTGGCGGCGGCGCTGCACGCGGACGCCTGCGAGATCTACACAGACGTCCCGGGCATCTTCACCGCCGACCCGCGCGTGTGCCCGCAGGCGCGCCCGCTGCGCGACATCGGGTACGAGGAGATGCTGGAGCTCGCGACCACCGGCGCACGCGTCATGCATGCGCGGGCCGTCGAGGTGGGTGCGATCTACGGCGTCGACATCCTCGTCGCGAGCACCTTCGACGAGACGGCACCCGGCACGCTGATTCACGGGGAGACGACCATGGAGCAGGGCAACAAGGTCCGGGGCATCGCCCACCAGGACCACATCGCGAAGGTCACCGTGCGCGGCGTGCCGGATCAGCCGGGCATCGCGGCGCGCATCTTCGAGCCGCTCGCGACCGCCGGCGTCTCCGTCGACACGATCGTCCAGAACGCGAGCGTCGAGAACCTCACGGACCTCACGTTCACTGTCGCGCCCGGCGACCTCGACAAGGCGACGGAGGTCATCAACGGCCTGCTCGCCACCATCGGCGGCGGCGGCATTGTTACCGCGCCGGACCTCGGCACCGTGTCCGTTGTGGGCACCGGCATGGCGAGCGCGCCGGGCTACGCGGCGCGGATGTTCAAGACGCTGTTCGACAACCAGATCAACATCGAGATGATCAGCACCAGCGACATCCGCATCACCTGCGTCGTCGAGGGCGCCCGCGTTGGCGACGCAGTCCGCGCGCTGCACGCCGCGTTCGAGCTCGACCGCGCGGTCTAGCGCGCGAGTCCGTCGAGGCGCCTCGACGGATCAAGGGAGACAACCATGGCGAGCGAGTCCTTCGACATCACCACCGGCTGCGACCTGCAGGAGGTCGACAACGCCGTGAACCAGGCGCTCCGCGAGATCACGGGCCGCTTCGACTTCAAGAACATCCTGGTCGAGGTGGAGTTCAACCGCGCCGAGAACAAGATCGCGGTCCACACGACCGACGAGTACAAGCTCGACGCGATCTGGGACGCGCTCCTCGGCCGGCTGATCGCCCGCAAGGTGCCGGTGAAGAACCTCAAGCGCGAGGACATGCAGCAGGCCGGGAACAACACGGTGCGGCAGGACATCACCCTCGTGCAGGCGATCGACAGCGAGACGGCGCGCAAGATCAGCAAGTTCATCCGCGACCAGAAGTTCAAGAAAGTCCAGTCGCAGATCCAGGGCGACGCCGTCCGCGTCACCGGCCCCAGCCGCGACGACCTCCAGCAGACGATGACCGCCCTCCGCGCCGAGGACTGGGGTATCGAACTCGAGTTCGGCAACTACCGGTAGGCAGGGCTCCACGCGGGATCGAACGGCCCCCCGCGTTCGATCGATTGTTCGGTGCACAACATGGGGCGGCCCACCCCTGCCCCTCCCGGCGCGGGAGGGGTTCTGAGTGAGATGTGGGGCTGCGCCCCCACACCCTTGCGGATCAGGACGGCACCGAATGACGAATCAGTCGGCCACGATCCAGCTCCGTACCTTCGCTGCGGCGGACGTGGACGCGGTGCTCGCACTTTGGCGACGCGCGAACGCCGTACCTCGACCTACCGATCGGGCGGATGCGCTCCTCAAGCGGCTCGCGCACGGCGACGACCTGTTCATCATCTCGGTCGTGGAGAGGCAGATCGTGGGCAGTCTCATCGGCGGGTGGGACGGGTGGCGCGGCGGACTCTACCGCCTCGCGGTTGACCCGGCGGTGCGCCGATCCGGCGTCGGCACGCGGCTGGTGC
>CAMDAY010000048.1 GCA_945888895.1 Dehalococcoides mccartyi
TCTTTCTGCCGACGGAGCAGTCGCTCCTCAGCGACGCCACGGCCGCCGACGACCGCACCTCCATCTTTGCGCGGTACAACGTGGCGGGCGTGCTCGCGGCAGCGTTCGGCTCGCTGGGCGTCGCGCTGCCGGTGCTCCTCGCGCGGGCCGCCGGGTGGTCGCTGGTGGACGCGCAACGCCTGTCGTTCCTCGTCTATGCCGCAGCGGGAGCGTTGCTGTTCTTCCTGTACGCGCCCCTGAAGGTCGAGGAGAACGCAGGCGTGCCGCAGCGCACGGCGCCACTGCGAAAGGCGCGCAAGGCTGTCATCACGCTGGCCGCGCTCTTCAGCATCGACGCCTTCGGTGGCGGGTTCGTGGTGCATGCGCTGATCGCGCTGTGGCTGTTCCGCCGCTTCGACCTCGACATCGAGACGACTGGCTCGATCTTCTTCGCGTTCAACGTGATGTCGGCGGCCTCGCAGTTCCTGTCGCCGTACGTCGCACGCCGAGTCGGGCTCATCAACACGATCGTCCTGACGCAGGTGCCGGCCAACCTGCTGATGCTGCTCGCGGCCTTCATGCCAACCGCTCCGCTGGCCGTCGGCCTGATCATGATCCGCATGTTCCTGAACCAGATGGACCAGCCCGCCCGCCAGTCCTACACGATGGCGATCGTCCCGCCAGAGGAGCGCGCAGCCGCGGCGAGCTTCACCCACGTCCCCCGGGGCCTTGCCGCCGCGCTGGCGCCGCTCCTCGTGGGGGCGCTCCTCACCGTCAGCTCGTTCGGGTGGCCGCTGATCCTCGGCAGCACGGTGAAGCTGATCTACGACGGCCTGCTGCTCTGGCAGTTCAGGGCACACCCCGCACCGGAGGAGATCGAGCGCCGCGCCGCAGCGGCCTCGACCGGCCGTTAACAACGTTCGGGTGGCGACTCCGGCGGGGCCTCACCTACGCTAGTCCGAGCGCCGCGAGCGGCGTTCCCTGCGACCGGCGTGCGAGGTGCCCGTGCTGAGCCAGATCACCGAGTGGGTTATCCGCGTCGTGGAGTCCCTCGGCTACGGCGGTGTCGCGTTCCTCGTGATGTTCGAGAACGTCTTCCCTCCGATCCCCTCCGAAGTCGTACTGGCGCTGGCCGGGTTTGTCGCCAGCCGGGGGGATGCCTCACTACTGGGGATGATCGTCGCGTCGACGGTCGGATCGCTGCTGGGTGCGTACATCCTGTACGGGGTCGGTGCCGTGGTCGGCGCGGAGCGCTTGCAGGCCCTCGTCCGCCGTTACGGCTGGTGGGTGCGGATCACCGAGGCCGACCTGGAGACGGCGCACCGCTGGTTTGATCGCTGGTCGACCACGGCGGTGCTGATCGGGCGCTGTGTCCCCCTCGTGCGGTCGCTCATCTCGATCCCCGCAGGGGTGGCGAGGATGCCACTCCTGTCGTTCACGCTCTACACGACGGCCGGGAGCCTGGTGTGGAATGCGATCTTCGTGACCGCCGGCTACCTGCTCGGCGAACGGTGGGAAACCGTGCTGGGGTACGCCGACGTGCTGCAGAAGCTCACGCTGGCCACCATCGGCCTCGGGCTGCTCGTCCTCGCGTACTTCCTTGTGCGGCGGCGCTTCGCCTGAGTGCCGACGGCTGACCTCAGGCAGACCCGCCCGCGCACTGCCCCGCTCACTGGGGGGGCCACTCGCACCTGTCTCGAAACGCCCGTATCATCCGCCGGTCGAACCCGCAGGGGGCCGGACACGGCGATCGGTCCAGATCGTCGTGGATTCTGGCGATGCCAGTGACACGTCCGAGGGTGGATAACTCCTCGATGCGTGCCCCCTCTGCCGGATTCGCGCCAAGGCGCGGTGCTCGCCGTCGCTGGTGAACGACTTGGAGGGGTGGATGGATCTCGTCTGGCTGGTGCCGATTACCGGTGTCCTGGCCGTCGTCTTCGCATTGTGGCTCGCACGTGACGTGCTCAGCCGCGACACGGGGACGCCTGCCATGCAGGACATCGCCAGCATGATCTTCGAAGGGGCGATGGCGTTCCTGCGACGGCAGTACGGCACCATTGCCCTCCTGTCGCTCGTGGTGGCCGTCCTAATCTCCGTGCTCGTTGCCTCGATCTCCGAGGGTGTCCGCACCATCGCGTTCGATGGCAAGGTGCTGCAGTACGGCGCGGTCGTGGTTGACCCGATGCGCGAGGGCATCCTGACGGGTGTCTCGTTCCTACTGGGTGCGTTCGCATCCGGCGTCGCGGGCTACATCGGTATGTACATCGCGGTGCGCGCCAACATCCGCACGGCGGCTGCGGCGCAGAACAGCCTGAAGGACGCGATCACGGTCGCCCTTCGTGGTGGCGCCGTCTCCGGCTTCCTGGTCGTGGCGATGAGCCTGGTCGGCGTGTCCGGCCTGTTCTACACGTACACCAAGGTGTTCGGCATCTCGGAGTACATCGCTCCGTTCCTGCTGGTCGGCTTCGGCTTCGGCGCCTCGTTCGTCGCGCTGTTCGCCCAGATCGGTGGCGGCATCTACACGAAGGCCGCCGACGTTGGTGCTGACCTCGTCGGCAAGGTCGAGGCCGGTATCCCCGAGGACGACCCTCGCAACGCCGCGGTTGTCGCCGACCTGGTCGGTGACAACGTGGGTGACTGCGCCGGCCGTGGCGCGGACCTGTTCGAGTCCATGTCCGCCGAGAACATCGGCGCGATGATCCTGGGTGTCGCGATCGCCGCGGTCACCGGGCAGAGCGAGTGGATCATCTTCCCGCTGGTCCTGCGCTCCTTCGGCATCATCGCCGCGGTCATCGGACTGCTGACGGTGCCGTTCTTCGCGCGTGACGAGGCGAAGACGATCAAGAACCCGATGTCGGCACTCAACGGCGGCTACTACGTCGTGTCGGTGCTCTCCGTCGTCGGTCTGTACATCAGCACCAGCATGATGATGGGGACCTACTGGGCCCCGTTCTTCATCTGTGGCGTGGTCGGCATCATCACCGGCATCGCCTTCGTCTTCATCACGCAGTACTACACGGCCGGCTCATGGCGGCCCGTGCAGGAGATCGCCGAGGCTTCGCGCACCGGCCCTGCGACCAACATCATCATCGGTACGGCGGTAGGTCTTGAGACGACCGCCGCGACCGCTATCTCGATCGGCCTCGCGCTGATCGTCTCGTTCGTGGTCGGCTCGGGTGCGAACATCCCGAACGTGCCCGAGTACACGGCCGGTATCTTCGGTACCGCCGTCGCGACCATGGGCATGCTGATGTCCGCCGCCTACATCCTGGCGATGGACACCTTCGGCCCGATCACCGACAACGCCGGTGGCATCAACGAGATGGCCCACGCGCCCTCCAGCGCGCGCGACATCACGGACGCCCTGGACGCCGTCGGTAACACCACGAAGGCCCTCACGAAGGGCTACGCGGTCGCGTCCGCTGGCCTGGCGGCATTCCTGCTGTTCAGCGCCTACCTGGACAAGATCAAGGAGCGCCTCGGCATCCCGCTGACGGCGGAGCTGCCGATCGACCTCGCGAGCATCGACGTCTTCGTCGGTGGCCTGCTGGGCATGATGCTGGTGTTCGTGTTCTCGTCGCTCACGATCCGTGCCGTTGGCTCGGCCGCCGGCAAGATCATCGAGGAGGTGCGCCGCCAGTTCCGTGAGAACCCCGGCATCATGGCCGGCACGGTTCGCCCGGACTACGCCCGTGCGGTGGACATCACCGCCCGTGCGGCCCTCAGGGAGATGATCTTCCCGGGCGTCCTCGTCGTGGGAATGCCGATCGTGGTTGGCCTGCTCTTCCGCTTCCTCCGCGACGCGCACGTCGTGGTGGACGGCAAGGTGTACGAGAACGCGTCAGGGTGGCTGGCGATCTCGGGCATGCTCATCATCGGCACCATCGGCGGCATCATGATGGCGACCTTCTTCAACAACTCGGGCGGCGCCTGGGACAACGCGAAGAAGTTCGTCGAGTCCGGCGGCGGCGATGGCAAGGGCTCGGATCAGCACAAGGCTGCGGTCGTTGGTGACACCGTGGGTGACCCGTTCAAGGACACCGCCGGCCCGTCGCTCCACGTCCTCATCAAGCTGCTCGCGACGGTCACGCTGGTGCTCGCACCGCTGTTCGTCGGCTAGCCTGCACCCTCGAGGTTACCCGCTTCGGCGGGTGGCCCCGCTGCTCGGACACACGGAAGGCCGCCCCTCGCGGGGCGGCCTTCTTGCTGACTGTCACGGCCTGGATCGTTCCCACCAGCGACTCAGGCGAGCGAACCGCCAGTGGGATCGACGCTGCACGTCAGCTCAGGCGACGCCTCGATCTGCGCGTCAGGATCGGGTGCGCGAGGGAGAGATCGACGACGCCGGACAGCGGGCCCTCCACATTGCCGAAGCGGAGGTCTGCGCTGACTGCGATGGCACTGCAATGCTGCGGCCGCGCTGCTGGAGGCCTAGGCGCGCCTCATGGCGGCTGCAGCCTCGAAGGTGCGGCGCACGGAGCGCTGCGTCATGCCCGCGATCTGCTCGTCGGACAGGCCGTTGGCGCGCAGCCACGGCACCTCGTGGTTTGGGACGTACGTCCAGCAGTCGAGGATCGTCGGGCGGTTCATGCCGAACCGCTGGTACGGCGATCCGTCGTGTCCCAGGCTCACCTGGTCGCCATAGCCCGCCGCCACGAGCGCCGAGGCCAGCGCAGCGCGCCGCTCGTTCTCCTCGGCGGGCCGGACCCCGCCGTAGCGGTCGAAACCGAGGTTCGCGCCCCGCCCGGCGATGCGCGTCAGGTAGCCGAGATCCGTCGAGTCGTTCGAGTGGCCGATCGTGACCGCCGCGAGGTCGAGGCCTTCGTCCTCGAAGATGTCGAGGAGCGGCGTGCCCAGCTCGTCGGCAGCAAGGGTATGGCAGGAGATCGGGACGCCCGCCGCCTTCGCGGCACGCGCCGCGCCTCGTGCGCACCGCTCGAGCGCTGCACGCGGCGAGTACGGGCCTTCGTCCATACGGTACTCGAGATCCCACGCGAGCTTGATGATGCCGGCCCGGATGTCGGTGCCCTCGATCCCGTCGTTGATTTCGCCAAGCATGAATTCCGCGATCTCGTCCGGATCGCGCAACAGGAAGTACGCGGGCACCCAGCGGTAGACCCCAGTCGCGCACACGATGTTCACGCCGGTGTTCGCGTCGGCGACGCGCTGCAGCAGCCGCACCTGCCGCCCCAGGTCCATCGTCGTGAGGTCGATGATCGACCGAACCCCGGCGGCCTTCGCCAGCGCGATCGCCTGGAGGTTGAGCGCATAGGCCTCGTCCTCGTTGTAGATCGAGGGGATACGGTCCATTGCCGCGCCGCCGACCGTCAGGTGCTCGTGCGAGAGCGTGAAGCCGAGGTCATCGACCTCGATGGGGCCACGGATCGTCTGTACCTTCGTCACAGGAGCTCTTCTCTTTCCGTTTCAGGGCTCATGCCGGGAATACCCGGCTGGACTGCGGATCACGCCGGGATACCCGGCTGGCCCGATCTCGACCTTCGGGCCCCTCGAAGGGACGGCTAGGCCAGCGCGCCGCCGTCGGCGAGAATCGTCGCGCCGGTAATGTACGAGGATGCCGGGCTGGCGAAGTACACGGCCGCGCCCGCCATCTCCTCGGGCGTACCGATGCGGTTGAGGCCTTTGCCGCCCAGGTCGCCGCCGGTGGGCTTGTCCCAGAGCGCGCGGGAGAACTCCGTCTGGATCACGCCCGGTGCGATGGCGTTCACGCGAATGCCATCGGAACCCCACTCGCTCGCGAGGACCCGCGTGAGCATGAGCAGGGCCGCCTTCGACACGCTGTACCCGCCGAGTCCGGTGCCGGCGCGGAGGCCACCGGTGGAGGAGATCATCACGATGCTCCCACCGTTCCCCTGCTCCACCATCACCTCGCGCACCATCTTGCTCAGGAAGAATACGGACTTCAGGTTCGTGTTGAAGACTGCGTCCCACGCGCGCTCATCGATGTTCGCGATCGGGCCGTAGGTCGGGTTGGTGCCAGCGTTGTTGATCAGGATGTCGATGCTGCCGAAGGTGCTCTTCGTCTCGGCGACCAGGTTGGTCAGGCTGTCGTTCTCGCGCACATTGGTGACGATGCCGTGGCCCTTGCCGCCCGCGGCATTGACCGCCTCGACGGCCTCGGCGAGCGACTCCGGTTTGCGCGCGCCGATGACGACGTTCGCGCCTGCCTCGCCCAGTCCGATGGCGATCGCGCGGCCGATGCCGCGGCTGCCGCCGGTGACGATCGCGGTCTTGCCGGCCAGTGAGAAATCGACGATGGGCAACGCTTACTCCCTACAGGGCCGCGATCTTCGGTGCGCGGATTCCGGGGTGGATGCTACCTGATCTCTGTCGCGAGATCGCGCGTCCGCGCCGGGCGCGAGATCGCCTGCCTCGAGGCTCCCGGCCCGCGTCTTGTATGGCTCGGCGGGGCGTGTACTGTGGCGGCAGCGCGCCACCCGGACGCGCGTGCTGCGGAGGGACGACCGATGATCTACGAACTGCGCTCCTACATCGTCAACGAGGGCAAGATGCCGCTGCTGAAGGCGCGCTTCGGCAACGTGACGATGAAGTTCTTCGAGAAGCACGGGATCAAGAGCGTCGGCTACTGGACGAACGCCATCGGTGGCCGGAGCGACGAGTTCCTGTACATGCTGGCGTACGAGGACATGGGTCACCGTGAGCGTGCGTGGCAGGCGTTCCAGGACGACCCGGACTGGCAGAAGGCGCGCGCGGACTCACAGGTGGACGGCGCGTTCGTGCACTACGTAGAGAACCGCTTCCTGACCCCGACGGACTACTCGCCGCTGAAGTAGGCCGATCGAGGCAGGAGCGGCGTTGCCGGACGGGCCCTCACCCCAACCCTCTCCCCAAATGGGGAGAGGGGGTCGATCCGCTAGAGCCTGAGCGCAGGAACGGCGAATATCGAGGCATGCCGATCAACGTCGTCGCCGTCTACGACCTCGCACCGGAGTTCGTCGCTCAGATCGAGGCGGTCGACTCGAGCGTGCGCGTACGCACCGTCGGTGCCGGGACGCGCGAGGCGTTCGGGCGGCTCCCCTACCCCAGCGAGCTGACGAACGCGGCCGATCCCGCGGAGATCGAGGCGGCGATCCGCGACGCCGAGGTGATCTTCGGGCCGTGGGCGGGACCGCTCCCCGGCCTCGACGTGCGAACGGCGGCTCCACACCTTCGCTGGGTGCAGTCACCGATCGTGGGCTACGAGCGCGTGAAACCGGACCTCATCGGCGACGTGCAGTTCACCAACATCGGCGAGATGTCGTCAGCGCCGATCGCGGAGTGGGTGCTTGGATGCATCCTGATGTTCGCGAAGGGCTGGCCCGCCGCGGGCGTCGATCAGCGCGCGCACCGCTGGACGCGCTACATGCCCCGTGAGGTCGCCGGCTCGACGGTCGGCATCGTGGGGCTCGGCAGCATCGGCGGCGAGGTGGCGAAACGCGCGCGCGCCCTCGGCTGCCGCGTGATCGGGATGCGCCGATCGTTCGGCGCGGGCACCTCGCACCCGCTGGTAGACGTGGCGCTCCCGCCTGACCGCCTGCACGAACTGCTCGCGGCGAGCGATTATGTCGTGCTCACCGCTCCCCTGACGGCGCAGACCCGCGGCATCATCGACGCCGCCGCCCTCGCCGCGATGCGCACGGACGCCGTGCTGCTCAACGTCGGGCGAGGCCCCCTGGTCGACGAGCCCGCGCTGATCGAGGCGCTCCGAGAGCACCGCATCGCGGGCGCCGCGCTGGACGTGTTCAGCCGTGAGCCGCTGCCCGCCGACTCACCGCTGTGGGACCTCGACAACATCGTCATGACGCCGCACATCGCGGCGGGCACGGACCGCTACTACGAGCGGGCGACGGACATCTTCTGCGCGAACCTGCGCCGCTACATCGCCGGCGAGCCGCTCGAGTTCCTCGTCGACCCACGCGCAACGCAGGGGTAGCCACCTCGACAGGTGGAGGTGGCTACGGCGAGCCGGGGCACGGGCCGGACGTACGGGCGACACAACGAGGCCCGTGATGTGGCAACGTGGGGCGGCCCATCCCCCCTGCCCCCTTCCCTGCGCGGGAAGGGGGATGAATGGCGAGGGCTTCGCCCTCGCGCTCCCGATCCGGATTGTGCGGCGTCGCGCACGCTCAGATATCGCTTCTAGAAACACACGATTCCGCCGGGAGTGTGAGGGGCGCAGCTCCTCACAGTCGGTTCTCGCTTTTCTGAACCCCTCCCGCGCCGGTAGAGGGAGGGTTGGGCCGTCCCGCGCTGCCACCTCGATGCCCCTCGCCAAGTCGAGTGCGCAACCGTTCCATCCGCTCCCACGACGAGGCCGGGTTCGCACCCGGCCTCGCTCAATGTCCTCGACGGCGCGCAGCTAGCGGAACTTCGGCATGACCTCCTGCGCGAAGAGGCGCATGGAGCGGAGCGCGATCTCCTCGGGCATGTTGCCGCCGTGGAATGTGAGGTTGAGCTGCGTGATGTCCGCGACGTCGCGGTAGGCCTGCAGTTTCTTGATCACCGTCTCGGGCGATCCGGCAAGCATGCGGTGATCGAACATCTCGTCGATGCTCGGCTCGCCCTCGAACGGCATCGGCTCGGAAAAGCCCGACGCGACGTGCTCGCGGCCACTGCGAAGCGTCTCCACCTGGCGCGTCTGGTAGACGTAGGCGTCGACGTACTTCTTCGCTTCCTCGTCGGTCTCGGCGACTACTGTCCCGATCTGAGTGCCGAAGTTGTCCGGACCGCCCGGGTGCTTCGCCTTTGCGGCGAGGTAGTTCTGCCACGCCTCCACGACCACCGAGATCGGGCGCGACGAGGCGTTCGAGAACGCGCGCAGGCCCTCGCGCGCGGCCAGCTCGAACGACTCCAGCGTCTGCGCCGCGAGCCAGATCGGCGGGTGCGGGCGCTGCACTGAGGTCGGAAAGACCGTGACCTCCGGGATCTGGTTGTACTTGCCCTCGAACTCGAACGGCTGACCGGTGAGCGCCTTCATCAAGATGCGCAGCGTCTCGTCCGTGCGCTCACGCGCGTCGTCCTTGTCCAGACCGAAGCGGCGGAACTCGAACGGCTGGTAGCCACGAGCGACGGCGACCTCGAGGCGACCGCCCGTCAGGTGGTCGGTGAGCGCGATGTCCTCCGCGACACGCAGCGGGTTCCAGAACGGCAGGACGAGCACGGCCGTGCCGAGTCGAATGCGCGAGGTCTCCCCTGCCATGTGCGTGATCATGAGCAGCGGGTTCGGGATGTAGCCGTAGTTCGAGAAGTGGTGCTCGGCGAACCAGACCGAGTCGTAGCCGAGCTCTTCGCTCTCCTGCACGAACCGGTGAAGGCGCTGGTATACAGCAGATGATTCCTCGCGAGCCGCGGATCCTGCGAGGAAGAACGTCCCGAACTCCATCCAAGCACTCCCAAATCTCGCGGCGCGCGGCGGCGAGGCATACGTGCTGCGTATCGACGTTCGGTACGTTAGCACAGCTTCCCGACAGGGCAGAACGACCCGTTGATGACGCCGACTACCTCGACGGCACGTCCGTCGGAGCCTGCTGCACGAGGACGAACGAAAGTGCGAAGCCGAGCACCAGCGCCGCCGCACCGATCACCAGCGCCCACGGCTCCATGTAGACAGAGAGCAGCAGCGCGCCACCCAGGCCGACGATCGATGGCAACGGGAACCCGCCCAGAGCGGGTCGTACCCGGAACGGCCGCGTGGCGTCTGGTCGCGTGCGGCGCAGGCGCATTACGGATGTGTTCACCATGACGAACAGCGTGAAGATCGCAAAGTTGGTGACCTGTGCCACCAGGCCGATGTCGCCGATGACGGCGAACGCCAACGACACCCCGCTCCCCGCGAGGATGGCGACCCACGGTGTCCCCCGCGCGGCCCACACGCGGCCGAACGCAGGCGGCATCAACCCTCGACGGGCCATGCCGTACATCGCGCGCGGACCGGTCGCGAGGATGAGGAGGACCGTGTTGAACGTCGCGAAGAGCGCGATCCATGAGATGGCGGACGCCCACCGGTCGCCGGCGATGCGCTCGACCACGACCGCGAGCGGTGCTTGCGAGGTCGCGAGCTCCTGCCACGGCACGACGGAGACGACGACCGCGGCCACCAGAGCGTAGATCGCCGTCGTCACCACGACGGAGACGATGAGCGCGATTGGGATCGTGCGCGTCGGGTCCTTGACCTCCTCGGACAGCGTCGCGATCTCCTCGAATCCCTCATAGGCGAAAAACACCAGCGCCGCCGCGCCGAGCAGGCCGGCCGTCCCGCCCTGGACGCTCAGGAGATCGACCGTACCGAGGTACGGCGCACCGACCACGACCACGAACGCGAGCCCGGACACCTCGATCAGCGCGAAGACCGCCGCGAGCGTCACCGTCTCGGTGACGCCCGCCAGCACGATCGCGGTGCAAACGACGATCAGGCCGATAGCCACAAGGGTTGGATCAAGACCGGTGAGTTGGTGGACGTAGCTGCCGAACCCCAGCGCGACGGCCGGTCCCGCGATCGCGTTCACTGCGACATCCATCCAGCCGGTCACGAACGCGGCGCGCCTGCCGAAGGCCTCGTTCGCGTACGCGGCCGCCGCGCCAGCCTCGGGGAACATCGAGGTCAGCTCGGCGTAGGAGAGGCCGGTGCCGGCGGCGAGCAATGCCCCCACGAGGAAAGACAGCCACACACCGTTGCCCGCGATCCCCGCCGCCTCGCCCACGAGGACGTAGATGCCCGCGCCGAAGACGATCGCGATCCCGGACACGGACGCACCGAGCACACCGATGCGCCGGTGCAGTTCATCGGGACGGGTCGAGGGGTTGGTGTCGGCGTCCGTCTGGGTGCTCACGCCCCCACCATAGCCGCATCAGCGCAACGGAGCCGTCGCGAAGAGGACGGCGAACTGATCGCACCAGACGATCGCGCTTCGGAAACGCGAGATGTCCGTGCCCTCGGGCACCTCGTAGTTGAACGAGCCGTCCGTCGCGCGCAACCGCCCGAGCTTCAGGACGGTGCCGCCGTACCCCTTCGGGTCGTCCGAGAGATAGACGAACAGGTCGGGGCCATTGCGCACGGAGAAGTTCTCGAAGCGCAGCGTGTGCTTCCGTGGCCCCATCTCGATCAGCAGCGCATCGCCTCGACCGAAGTGGAAGTCGTCCGCGCCGGCAAACATCCCACGCGCAATCAGCCGCGGTGCGGCGGCAGGCGAGGGCGAGGGCGTAGAGGCGGACGTCGGGGCCGCGACCGCCGTCGAGGTGGCTGGGGGCGAGGCCGCCGGCGACGACGCAGCGGCGGTCGTGACGGTGCTGGTGCCCTTCGGAGCAGGTGCGATGCCTGGCGATCCGGACGCGGCCGGTGCGGCAGTCGTGGCAGACACGCTCGTCCCACCTGGTGCGGCGAGTGCAGACGTCGAGGCCGCTGCAGCGACCTCGAGCGGGCTCGCCTCGATGAGCGCCGTCCGCTGCCACAGCGGGGAGAGCAGGTAGTTGCCCAGCGGCAGCGTTACGGCCAGCACCACGACCGCGAGCGCCGCGCTCTGCGTGCGATGGGCCAGCACCCACCGACCGGCGGCGCGGTGCCAGCCTCGACGGA
>CAMDAY010000049.1 GCA_945888895.1 Dehalococcoides mccartyi
TACGCCGCCGAGGAGCCCGCAAAGCACTTCCTGTACCGCCGCATCCGCACCATCAACCCGCCGCGCGCGCCCGAGTTCCTGCAGCAGAACGGCCGCATGGTGAACTTCCGCGGCACCGCCGCCACGCGCCTCGCGCAGAGCGGGTTGCCGATCCTCTGGGTCGTCGGCGAATTCGACCGCGTCGTCCACCCCGACCTGATCGCCCTCTCGCACGACGTGACCCCCGGCTCGAGGTTCCACGTCATCCCCGGCGCGGGCCACTCCGGCTACTTCGAGCGCCCCGACGACTGGAACGCCACCGTCCGCACCTTCCTGGACGAGGTCGAGGACGGCCGCTGGGTGCCGCAGGGCAAGTAGCGATCGTCCGTTCGAGGCTCATGCCGGGTATACCCGGCCACCTCGATCCCGACCTGCGGGCCTCGACGAACGCCGACCGGAGGGTGCTCGACTAGTCCTGTGCGGGGGTGGCGCGGAGCCACGGGACGCGGCTGCTCACGGCCTCGGCGAGCTTGAAGTCCATCTCGGTCAGACCGCCCGCGTCATGCGTCGAGAAGGCGAGGCGCACGTGGCTGTAGGTGTTCGTGATCTCGGGGTGGTGGTTGGCACGCTCGGCGAGGGCGCCCACCTCGACGATGAAGCCGAGCGCGGCGACGAAGTCGGCGAACTGGAAGTCCCGGACGATGCGGTCGCCATCCCGCTCCCACTGCGGCAGGCGCTCCATGTGCTCGGCGATCTGGGCTTCGGTGAGACGGTCGGCCATGGGGTGCTCCTCGATGCGTCCGCCCCCTCTCCCCGTTCGGGGAGAGGGTTGGGGTGAGGGTCGCAGCGTAGCGCGGCACGCATGACAAACGCGTCGCCGACGAGAGAGGTGTCGAGGTGCAAAGGGGGGCGGCCCACCCCTGCCCCTCCCGGCGCGAGAGGGGTTCAGAAGAAGAAGGAACCAAGTGTGAGGAGCTGCGCCCCTCACACTCCCGGCGGACTCGTACGTTTCTAGCAGAACCGAATGGGACAGAGGCAGCGAACGAAGGCGGTCGGCCGAGAACCCAGAGCACTCCTCCGAGGGGGAGGCGGTGCGGTCGGGCCATGTCCCAGCGAGGTGCGAAGCGCCCTCGGTCTCGGGGGAGCGCGAGGGCATAGCCCTCGCCATTCATCCCCCTTCCCTGCGCGGGAAGGGGCAGGGGGATGGGTCGCCCATCGCAGCACCTCGAACGCCACTCCCTTAAAGGACGCGCACTCGTCCGCGTTCCGTGTTGCGGACGCATCGCGAGGGCCAGACACTGGTGGCATCCGGTCCCACGTCCGGAGCAAGGTGTTACGGGCGCGCCGCAGGCGCCCGATCAGGGAGCCGCCCATGTCGTCCATCCTCGAGACCTACGAAGCGCTGCACCAGGGCTCGCGCGCGCTGGCGGCGAGGGCGGCGACCGTGTTCCCCTCCGGCGTCACGCACGATGCACGCGCGTTCTCGCCGTTCCCGATCTACGTCGAGCGCGCGCAGGGGCCGCGCAAGTGGGACGTCGATGGCAACGAGTACGTCGACTACATCGGCGGGCACGGGGCGCTACTGCTCGGCCACAACCGGCCGGAGGTGATGGCCACGGTGCAGGAAGCGCTCAAGTGCGGCACGCACTTCGGCGCGAGCCACGAGCTCGAGATCGAGTGGGGCCAGCAGGTGATCGACATGGTCCCGTGCGCCGAGCGCGTGCGGTTCACCTCCTCCGGCACGGAGGCGACGATGATGGCGCTGCGCCTCGCGCGCGCCTACACCGGCCGCGAGCGCGTCGTGAAGCTCGAGGAGCACTTCCATGGCTGGCATGACCTCGTCGTGGGGCG
Organism: Dehalococcoides mccartyi; assembly: GCA_945888895.1. Taxonomy (GTDB): domain Bacteria; phylum Chloroflexota; class Dehalococcoidia; order UBA2979; family UBA2979; genus SHYQ01. The sequence goes on from CAMDAY010000049.1 coordinate 1,831, forward strand.
TCTCGGCCCGGACGACGCGCGCCCGCACTCGGTCGGCGTGCCCAGCGGCTTCTACGACTCGCTGACGATCGTGCCCTCCGGCGACATCGCCGCGCTGACGCAGGCGCTCGCCGGGCGCGATGTCGCCGCGGTGATCCTCGAGCCGACCGGCGCGCACTGGGGCACGCACCCGCTGCAGGCCGCTTACCTGCACGAGCTGCGCCGCCTCACGAAGGAGACCGGCACGCTGATGATCATGGACGAGGTGATCACCGGCTTCCGCATGGCCCCCGGTGGTGCTTCGGAGCGCTACGGGGTGGTGCCCGACCTCTCGTCATTCGGGAAGATCGTCGCGGGGGGGATGCCCGGCGGCTGCGTCGCGGGGCGCGAGGAGATCATCAACTACCTCGAGCTGCGCGAGAACGACGCGGACTGGAACGCCGAGGAGCGCGTGAGCCACCAGGGCACCTTCAACGCGAACCCCGTCTCCGCCGCCGCAGGTATCGCGGCCCTCAAGATCATCGCGGAGCAGGACGACTGCGCGCGCGCAGACGCCGCCTCGGCCGCGCTCGTCCGCGGCGTGAACGAGTTGTTCCGCCGCGAGTCCGTCCCCGGATCGGCGTGGGCTGCCTCGTCGATGTGGCACATGAACCTCGGCTACGACGCGCCTCGACCCGCCGACGTGGAGTGGGAGATCGAGGAGCAGCCGCACGGCATCGCGCCCGCGCTCACCCGTCCGTTCCGGCAGGCGCTCTACAACCACGGCGTCGACCTGATGGGCAACGGGGGCATGGTGTCAAGCAGCCACGGCGAGCGCGAAATGGCGCACACGATCGTCGCCCTCGGCGCAGCGGTCGCCGACCTGCGCGCCGAGGGTCTGCTCGGCTAGCTCTTGGGGCTCATGCGCCGTCCCCGGGCCCGCCCGGTTATGACGAGCAGGCTTGGCTGCTCGTCATAACACGCTCATAAGATGTCGCCTGCCGGATCTCTCGGAACTTTTTGTTTGGGTGCTTGCTCAGGTTCGCGCTAGGTTCAGCGCCCGCGCGGCGAAACCTCGTCCGTGATGATTGCAGGGTCCGGCGGGCCTTGCGAAGCGCTTGCTGTCTGACATACTCAACAGCGTGCGGGGAACAATTTCGAAGACGCTCAGGCGATCCCTACGCTTGGGGGCACTTCTCTCGACTCTTGGTCTGCTGTTCGCCATCGGCATTGCCGTTGGAGGCTTCGTGGCCTCGCCGGGCCCTGTACAGGCGCTCGCCGCTGTGCTGCCCTCCAGCCACCTCCTCAGCACGACGGGCGCCATCACATCGTCCGAAACGCCGGAGCCGCAGGTTGCGTCGCGCGCTGCGGTCCCGATCAACGAACTGCCGTTCGCGGCCATGCGTCTCGCTGAGGCGACCGTCGAGACCTCACTGGTGAACACGATTGCCGAGGACGTCGTGCGCTCGGCGCGCGCGACACCCGCCGGCCCACCCAAGCTCCAGTCGGGCGACCGCGTCCGCGCCACGGTGTCGTTCTACTACTGCCGCCAGAGCGGCTCGATAAGCGGAGACGGCGGTGCCTTCTGCGGCGCCATGCGCGACGGCAGCATCGTCTACAACGGCGCCGCCGCCTGCGACTACGGGTACCTCGGCCAGCGCTTTCGCATCGAAGGTGACCCGTCGGGGCGCATCTATCGCTGCGCTGACACTGGCAGCGCGGTTCACGGGCTGCACCGGGACATCTGGTTCGCCACAAACGAAGAAGGCTGGGCGTGGCAGAAGTCTGTCGGACAGTCCGCCACCATCGAGATCGTGCCCTAGCACCCTCGCCCCGCACTTCTGCGCAAAACTGCCCGCGAGGGCTCCCACCTGCCCGACCGACATCGAATCTAGACCGACGTTTTACGCATTGGTCACAGTTGCCGCTTGTTCATGCCTCCAATAAGCATGATGATTGCTTTGTGATCGAAAGCACAAACAGCCGCGACCGCGTGACTTCAGGCGCGATTTGGAACGGGATGCATTGATGAGCATTGTTCGCGAGAGTTTGACTCGTTCCAGCGTCGGCCAGCGCATCCGCGAGTGGCGGCTCCGGCGCGAGCTGTCGCAGGCCGAGGTAGCCCGGCTCGCCGGGATCACTCAGGCGTCGCTGTCCAACTATGAGCACGGCAAGCGCGACCTGCCCCTGAGCACCCTGCTGGGAGTGGCCCAGGCGCTGAACGTGTCGGTCGGCGATCTGCTCGACCTGCCGGACGTCATCGTGGTCCGCGACTCCGTCCTCGGGCGGGCGGTGGAGCAGTTGCAGGCGCGTGTGCCCGCGGGCGTCGGAGCGTATGCCGCGTCGTAGGACGCACGCGCACCTCGTCCGCAACGTGATTGAGAGGCCCCGGACTGTCGGGGCCTCTTGCTGTCCGGACGGGGGTGACTCAGGGCTGCGTATACTGAACACGTCCCGGGGCGGCAAGCGGGGGTGTCCAGTGGAGAACAATCGACCGACCACATTGGGTGGGCTGAAGGCCGCGAACATCGCGGTGCTCCCGGTGCGCCAGGAGCTGCGCAACAACCTGATCGCCAAGATCCGCTCCGGCGAGCGCCTCTTCCCCGGCGTGGTCGGCTACGACGACACCGTCATCCCACAGCTTGAGAACGCCATCCTCTCCGGCCAGGACATCATCCTGCTGGGCGAACGAGGACAGGCGAAGTCGCGCATCATCCGCGCGCTCACGTCGCTGCTCGATGAGTACACGCCCGTCCTCGCCGGCTGCGAGATCCCCGAGAACCCGTACGCCCCGATCAGCCCGCTGGGCAAGCAGATCGTCGAGGAGCAGGGCGACAACGCACCGATCGAGTGGGTGCACCGCGACGAGCGCTACGGCGAGAAGCTGGCGACGCCCGATATCACCATCGCGGACCTCATCGGCGAGGTGGACCCGATCAAGGTCGCGGAGGGGCGCTATCTCTCCGACGCGTTCACGATCCACTACGGCCTGATCCCCCACACCAACCGCGGCATCTTCGCGCTGAACGAGCTCCCCGACCTCTCGGAGCGGATCCAGGTCGGCCTCCTCAACGTGATGGAAGAGCGCGATGTGCAGATCCGCGGCCACAAGGTGCGACTGCCGCTCGACGTCCTGGTAGTCGCGACCGCGAACCCCGAGGACTACACGAACCGCGGCCGGATCATCACGCCGCTCAAGGACCGCTACGGCGCGCAGATCCGCACGCACTACCCGACCACCGTCGAGGCCGAGGTCGCGATCATGGAGTCGGAGGCGGCGCACCTCATCGGCGCGACCGACATCGAGGTCATCGTCCCGGAGTACATGAAGCAGATCATCGCGGAGATCACACGCCTCGCGCGGAAGTCGCCAGACGTGAACCAGCGCTCCGGCGTGTCCGTGCGCGCTTCGATCGCGGACTACGAGGCGATGATCGCGAACGCGACGCGACGCGCGATCCGCCTCGGCGACACGGTCGCGGTGCCGCGCATCTCCGACCTCGGGTTCATCATGCCGTCACTACAGGGCAAGGTGGAACTCGAGACGGTCGAGGACGGCAAGGACGAGCAGATCCTCGACCGCCTCGTGCAGGGCGCGGTCGTCGCGACCTTCAACCGCCTGATCGGCGACGCCGACATGGATGTCGTCATCGACTCGTTCCGCAGCGGCCGGTCCGTCGAGACGAGCGAGGTGAAGGTCGCCAGCGAGTACCAGCGCCTGCTCCAGGACATCGACGGCCTCGCCGAGGCAGTGGGCGAGATCACGCGTGACGAGCGCCCGCAGGTGCAGGCGAGCGCCATCGAGTTCGTGCTGGAGGGGTTGCACCTCAACAAGCGGCTGAACAAGGACCGCGTGTCGGGACGGGCCACGTACCGGGGCTAGCCGCGAGGCTCGCCCACCGGTCACACCGTCTCGGCCACGTCGCCCGAATCGAGGCTTCCTCGTGGCGATGATCTACCGCTACAGCGAGTGGGACGGCACGCAGTCGATCCCGAACCTGGACGCCAACCAGGTGTTGGACGCGCTGTCCGACGACCTGATGAACTTCGGCGACCTGCAGCACGCGCTGCGGAACCTGATGCAGCGCGGCATGCGCGGGCAGCAGGGCGACCGCACGCAGGGTCTGCGCGACCTCTTGCAGCAACTCCGGCAGCAGCGCCGCCAGCGTCTCGACCAGTTCGACCTCGGCGGCGTGATGGAGGACCTCAAGCGCCAGTTGAAGGAGATCCTCGACCTTGAGCGACAGACGCTCGAGGAGCGCCTCGCCCAGCAGGAGCAGCAGCAGCGCGACGCCCAGAACGGGCAGGACGGCCAGCCCGACGCCAGCGGCGCACCGCAGCAGCCAGGCGACTCCTCGGATGGCTCCGAGTCGGGCGAGGGCGACGACGGCCAGCAGGGGATGCAGAGCCCTCGTGGACAGCAGAGGCAGCGCGGCCAGGGACAGCGAGGACAGCAGCAGCCCGGAACGCAGCGGCCGGGCCAACAGCACGGGCAGCCCTCGGACGAGTCCGGCGAACAGGGCGGCTCGGAGTCGGGCGGCCAGCAAGGCGCCGCGCAGAGCGAGCAAGAGCAGTTCGAGGAGATGCTGCGCCGCATCGCGGAGCGCAAGCAGCAGTTCCTCGACCAGTTGCCGCAGGACACCGCCGGGCAGATGAAGGATCTCCAGAACTACGAGTTTCTGAACCCCGACGCCCAGTCGCGCTTCCAGGAGCTGGTCGACCAGCTCAAGCAGGCGATGACCAACTCCTTCTTCAAGGACGTCGAGAAGATGGTCCAGGAGATGTCCGACGGCGACAAAGCGCGCATGAAGGAGATGACGCGCGCGCTGAACGACATGCTCGCCCAGAAGATGAAGGGCGAGACGCCCGACTTCGATGGGTTCATGGACAAGTTCGGCGACATGTTCGGCGACAACCCGCCGAAGTCCCTCGACGAGCTGATCCAGCAGATGCAGGCGCAGATGTCCGCGATGCAGTCGCTGATGGACTCGCTCCCCGGGGACCAGCGCCAGCAGCTGCAGTCCATGCTTGCCGACAAGCTCGGTGACCCGGAGCTCGAGGCGAAGATGTCCGAGCTCGCGCAGAACCTCGACTTCCTGAACCCCTCGCGCGACCAGTCGAACTCGTATCCGTTCCGCGGCGACGAGGAGCTCGACCTGCAGGCCGCGATGAACCTGATGGGCGAGATGCAGGACATCGACGCCCTGGAGCGCGGCCTGGAGCGCGCGCAGTACACGGGCGAGATGAATCAGGTCGACACCGAAGCGCTTCGCGAGCTGCTCGGCGACGAGGCCGTCGATTCGTTCGAGGATCTGAAGAAGCTGCTCGAGGTCCTCGAGGAGGCGGGCTACATCCGCCGCGAGGGCGACGCGTGGGAACTCACCCCGCGCGGCACGAGGATGATCGGCCAGAACGCACTCACGGAGATCTTCCGATCGTTGAAGAAGCAGGGGATTGGCAACCACCCGGTACCGGAGACCGGCCGTCACGGCGAGCGCCTGGACGAGTCCAAGCCGTACGAGTTCGGCGACCCGTTCCACCTGGACATGCGCAAGACGATCATGAACGCCGTGGAGCGCGAGGGCGCGGGCTCGCCGGTGCACCTGTCCGCCGAGGACTTCGAGATCTACCGCAGCGAGATGGTGACGACGACCACCACCGTGCTGATGGTCGACCTGTCGTGGTCGATGGCCCTACGGGGCTCGTTCCAGGCGGCGAAGAAGGTCGCGCTCGCGCTGCAGAACCTGATCAAGGCGCAGTACCCGAAGGACAGCCTCTACATCATCGGCTTCTCCGCCTACGCCCGAGAGCTGAAGCCCCAGGAGCTGCCGTACGTCCGCTGGGACGAGTCCGTGCTCGGCACCAACATGCACCACGCACTGATGCTGGCCGAGCGGCTGCTGGCGAAGCACCGCGTGGGCTCGCGCCAGATCCTGATGATCTCCGACGGCGAGCCGACCGCGCACCTCGAGCATGGCCGCTCGCAGTTCTCGTACCCGCCGAGCCCGGTGACGATCCGGGAGACGTTGAAGGCCGTGAAGCGCGTGACGCAGCAGGACATCACGATCAATACGTTCATGCTGGACCGGAACTACTACCTGAAGGAATTCGTGAACCAGCTGGCGAAGATCAACGGTGGCCGCGTCTTCTACACGACACCAGACCGGTTGGGCGAGTACATTCTGGTCGACTACGTGCAGCACAAACGTAAGCACATCGCCCAGCGCTAGCGGCTCCGGTCGCCGCGCGGGCGACCAAGCGGGTCGCGCATGCGACGACTCGTAATCCTCCTTGCGCTGCTGGCTGGCGCGATCCTGCTGGGGACTGGGTGGTACGCCCTCGTGGAGGGGTTCGGACTCCTCAACGCCCTCTACCAGGCAGTCACGACCATCACCACCGTCGGGTTCCAGGAACAGGCGGCCACTGGACACCAGCGGCCGCCTGTTCACGATCGTCTACATCCTCGGCGGCGTCGGACTGCTGTTCTACACCGCGACCGCGGTCGTCGAAACGGTGGTCGTCGGCGAGCTGGCGGAAGAGCTCGGACTACGTCGGAGTAGTCGAAAGGCCCGGAACATGGAACGCCACTTCGTCATCTGCGGGTACGGACGCGTCGGGCGCGAGATCGCGCACGAGCTCGCGGTACGCGACGAGGCGTTCGTGATCATCGACCGGGACGAGCACACGCTCGCCACCGCCGAGCACCCGAGGTCGGTGGTCGTGCGCGGCGACGCGACCGAGGAAGCGACCCTGCGGGCCGCAGGCATCGAACGCGCACGGGCGCTGATTGCGGCCGCCGATTCGGACGTCGAGAACACCTACATGGTGCTCACTGCACGCGCCCTGAACCCTGGCCTGTTCATCGTGGCGCGCGCAGGCTCAGAAGCGGCGGAGCGACGCCTCGAGTCGGCTGGCGCGGACCGCGTGGTGTCGCCCTACCGCATCGGCGGGCGACGCATGGCGCTCGCAGCCGTGCAGCCCATGCTGATGGATGTGATGGACACCCTCATGGAAAGCACCACCGCCGGCCAGGGCGGGAGGGTCCTTGCGGAAATCGTCGTCGAGGACGAAGCCGCGCCACTGGCGAGACGCACCATCCACGAGGTCTTCCCACCGGACGGCGGGCTGCAGGTCCTCGGCATCGAGCGCGGCACCCGGGGCATCGAGGTCGGCCCCCATGGGAACACGATGCTCGAGACGGGCGACCGAATCATGGTCTACGGCGAGAGCGAGGCGCTGGAGCAGTTGTCTCCAACGTCCTCGCCGGGCATGCGGTCGGTGGTGCGTCCGGGTTAGCGGCCTAGATCCAGGCGCCGTCCTGCGCCTGCCAGAAGAACTGCACGAGGACGCCGCCCGTGTGGCGCGGGTGGATAAACGCCTCGCGCCAGGGGACGCCGTTCGTGTCGCCGCTACGCTCGCCGAACACCGGGATGTTGTGGTGGGCCGTGGCGCTCACGGCGCGCTCCCAGTCGTGGACCTCGAACGTCGCGTGATGCATGCCTGGGCCGCGGCGTTCGAGGAAGCGCTGGATGAACGACGCCCCGCTGGCCGGCTCGATGTTCTCGATGCGGATCTGCTGCGTCGGGTGGTCGAGGACACGGGTGCGGAAGCCCGTCTCTGACTCGTCGCCCTCGGAGCGGTGGATCGTGCGCATCCCGAACAGCCGCTCGTACCAGTCACCCAGCTCATCCGCCGACGAGTGGGCGTGAGACAGGTGGTTCAGCGCCTTGATGCCCAGCGTGTGCTCTGCCGTCTCGTCATCCTCCACGGGCGGGGCGGTATTCCACGGTTCGCCCTGGTAGAGCTGGAAGAGGAAGCCGTGCCCGCCCCCGCGCGGGTGGATGTAGATCACGTCCGGCTCCGCTCCTGCCTCGACCTGGCCACCTGCCCACGGCTGGGCTCCCTCAGCGCGCAGCGCCGCAGCCGCCTGGGTGGTGTCACGCACATGGATCGTGAGGTGGTGGAGCCCCGGCCCCGTTGGCCCCTCGAGAAAGCGGTGCAGCGACGAGGTGCGCCGGTTCGGAGCGAGCACCTCCCAGCCGATGTCCGACACCCCCGGCATCGAGAGATGCACGCCGGTGTAGCCGTCCTCGCTCTCGAAGCGCTCGCCGGCACGGAAGCCAAACAGCCCTTCGAGGAGGTCCAACTGCGGGCCGAGGTCGGCGACCGCCTGGCTGACGTGGTCGAAGCGAACAATGTCGATCATGTGCCACTCCTGCCGGGGCGCCTCGTCGGCGCGGATGCTCCGCCATCGTAGCGGAGGCTCTCGTTCCGCCCCATCCCGCCGCCGCTGCATCCCCACGGGCGCACCGGATAGCATCGAACGATGCCCGCAATACCGCCGCGCACCGCCGTCATCATCGCGAACCCCGCCGCGCGCCGCGCGCTACCCGCGAGCGCCCTCGATGCCGCGGCGGGCGCGATGCGTGCGCGTGGCTGGGATGTGACGATCGAGGTGACGACGAGCCGCGAGGACACCGTCGCCCGCGCCGAGCACCATGCGCGGGCCAACGTGGATGCCCTCGTGGCGTGCGGCGGCGACGGCACGCTGCTGGCTGTCGTGAACGGCGTGCGCGCGGCGGGTGACGAAGCGCGCACGGCGGTCGGCATGATCCCGGTCGGCACGGCGAACGTCTGGGCCGCCGAGGCCGGTGTGCCGCGCGATCCGATGCGCGCGCTCGCCCTGCTGGAGAACGGCGAGCGACGGCGCATCGACCTCGGCATCGCGCGTATCGGAGAGGGCGCGGCGGTGCCGTTCCTCCTCGTGTGCGGCGTCGGCCTCGACGCCGCCGTGGTGCGCGCCGTCGAGAATCACCCGGACTGGAAGCGCCGCCTCGGGCGGCTCGCGTTCGGCGCACCCGCGCTGCGCGCGCTCGCGTCATGGCCGGCGATCGATACGCGCCTCGCGCTCGACGGCGTCGAGGTACACGCACCGCACCTGCTGCTCGCGCTCGCCTCGAACACCAGTCGCTACGGCGGTGTCGCTTCGCTGTCGCGCACGACCCAGATCGACGACGGACTGATCGAGGTTGTGACGTTCGAGGGGGGGCGATCGCTTCGCGGCCGCCTCGCGCTCGCGCTCCACGCGCTGCGTGGCCACCTCGATACCCGCGACGTGCGAGGCGTCACGCACCGACAGGCGACGCGCGTGACGCTGACGCCCGCGCACGCGATGCCGATCGAGGTCGATGGCGATGCGATCGGCGACTGCGGCCCGGACGCACCGCTGCGCATCGCGGTGGAGCATCGCGCGGTCACGATGATCTTCGGCCCGGCTCCTACTCGATCGGTGTGAGCGTGTCACCGACCAGGCGCATCCGGCGCGCGCCGGGTAGCTCCTCGTGGCTCGGGCGATCCTCGTCCGGTGTGGTGATCAGCACCTGGTCGACGCCATAGGCGACGTGCAGGATGCGCGCCCGGCGGTGCGGGTCGAGTTCGGACAGGATGTCGTCCAGCAACAGGATGGGCGCATCGCCCGTGCGGCGCTTCGACAGCTCGACCTCCGCCAGCCGCAACGCGAGCGCCGCGCTCCGCTGCTGACCGCGCGAGGCACTCAGCCCCGCCGCGTGCCCGCCGATCAGGAATGCCAGGTCGTCTCGATGCGGGCCGATGCGGGAGATGCTGCGCCGCACGTCCTCGATGCGGCCCGCCTCCAGCGCGCTCCGCAGGCGCTCCTGCAGATCGTGCTCAC
>CAMDAY010000050.1 GCA_945888895.1 Dehalococcoides mccartyi
CGACCTTCACCGACGCGAGTGCCCCGCGCGCCGCGCCGATCGAGATGCCCGGCCCCGGATCCTCGAGGTGGACGTGGACGTGCACCGTCTCACGATCGCCGACCACAAGGATGGAGTCGCCACCCACTGCGACGAGTGCCGCCTCGATCTCCGCGCGGTCGATCGCCGTGCCGGTGAGGACGAACTCCGTGCAGTACCCGTGCCCGTCGTGCGCGACGTTGCCGAGGTCGACGGCCGACGGTGCGGGTGCGGCGACCTGTGGCAGCGGCTCCCCGGTCACGCCGTGCCACACGCCTTCGAGGATCACCGCGATGCCCTGCCCGCCGGAGTCGACGACGCCCGCCTCGCGGAGACGCGGCAGCAGGTCGGGTGTGCGCTCGACGCTCGCGTAGGCCTCGGCGACGGCGGCGCGGAGGACGGCGGCGGGGTCGCCGGCGTCGATGGCCGCGCCCGCGCGGGCGGCGTCGCGCATCACCGTGAGCATCGTGCCTTCGACCGGGGTCGAGATCGCGGCGTAGGCGTGGTCGGCGGCGCTGACGAGCGCGCGAGCGAAGTGCGGCCCGTCGAGGGTGCCCGCGCCCTGGCACGCCGCCGCGATCCCCGCGAGCATCTGCGACAGGATGACGCCGCTGTTGCCTCGAGCGCCCAGCAGTGCGCCATGCGCCAGCGCGCCGAGGTACGAGCCAGCCGCCTGGTCAGGCACGCCCTCGCCCGCGCGGAGGGCCGCGCGCCACGTCAGCAGCATGTTCGTCCCGGTGTCGCCGTCCGGCACCGGGTAGACGTTGATCGCGTTCACCGCGTCGCGGTTCGCGGCCAGCCAGCGTTCGGCCACCTCGAACGCCGCGCGCAGCGTCACCGCGGCGAGGACGGGCGGAGGCGCGGTCATCCGCCGTCGTCCGGGAGAGTGTTCAGTGAAGTGATCATCGAGGTGATCGGTATCCTCGGACGGTACTTCGGCTGGGCTTCAGTCGTGTGTCGTGTGCAGCGTAGACGTTACCCGGCGGGCGCTGCTAGTCTGTTCGGACGCGCTCCCTTGCGAGCGCCCGCCCTGACTTGGGCTCACAACGACAGTTCGGACAGCGTTGGGAACCGTGATGGCCTCAGGCAAGTGCGACATCTGCGACAAGCGAACCGTCTTCGGCCGGAGCATTCAGTTCCAGCACGGTGGCCAGTGGGAGCGCCGCGCGCCCAAGACGAACCGCCCGTTCGCCCCGAACGTCCAGTCGAAGCGCATGTTCCTCGAGGGCAAGTGGCAGCGCCTGAACGTCTGCACCCGCTGCATCCGCACGGAGTCGAAGCACGCGCAGGCTAAGGGCTCCCCGTTCCCCAAGGTCGCCGCAAAGGTCTAGCCCGCCCGGCCTCCTCGAGGCTCGCGCAACGTCGAACGCCCCGCATGCCGGGGCGTTTCCGTGTCTGGTGTCTGTTACCCCAACGAACTGCGTTGGTCCGCAGCCACGATCCATTCGCCGCAGTGGCGGCACTTCTGGGAATCGATGGCAACATCCGCTTTACAGAACGGGCAGACCTTCGCGTGGGATTCGTCGATCAAAGCTCCGTCGATTGCCGGCTCCCGCCGCGCTCGCTCTTTCGTTTGCGTTGCCGATGCCGACATTGCGAGAGCTAGCACCCAGCCGATCACTGTCCAGCCGAGGAATAGGTTTAGGACGACGATTGAGCCAAGGTTGTGGTGTTGGCGCGTCACTCCAACGAGCGAAGGCACGAAGTAGACGGCAACGAGGAGCGCAAGCCCGAAGAGTCCCGCGATTGAACTAACGTCCGTGGTTGTTGTTGACGATTGAGCGGAGGGTGAGATCGTCAACCCAGACTGCCCTCGCTTGATGCGTTCGACGATGTCCAATTCACGTTGAATAGCGGCGGTTCGTCCTGAACTTGGCACGCCATTCGCGAACAAAACAAGTCCACCAAGGATGATCACTGCCAGAACGACAGCGGCGGCAAGGTCGAGCCACGCGTCTCGAAAGAGCTTCACGAATCACCCCGCCCGCGTTATAGCATTCCGCCGCCTGTTCCGCGCTACCGCGCCAGCGCTCCATGCAGCTCTGCGAGCGCCTGCTGCGGGGTCTGCGTCGCGTTGAACACGGCGGAGCCAGCGACGAGGATGCTCGCGCCCGCCTCGGCGCAGGCACGGGCGTTGGCGGGTTTCACGCCACCGTCGACGTTGATCGCCATCGCGCGGCCCTCGGCGGTGAGGTGGGCACGGAGGGCGCGCACCTTGTCGAGCAGGTCGAGGTTCGCCTGCTGCCCGCCCCAGCCGGGGCGGATCAGCATCACGAGTACCTCGTCGAGGGTGTCGAGCAGGGGGTAGAGCGCCTCGACGGGCGTCACCGGGTTGATCGCGATGCCTGCCTCGCAGCCGAGGTCGTGCGCTTGCATCGCCAGTGCGCGCGCGGCCTCGGCGCGGGTCGCGGGAGTGCCTGCGGCTTCGTAGTGGAAGACGAGGCGCTGGGCACCGGCTTGCGCCATGTCGGCGAACTGCTCGCCGGGGCGCTCCACCATCAGGTGCGCCTCGATGAACCTCGGCGTCGCGGCGCGGACGGCGGCGATCACCTCCTTGCCGAACGAGAGCGGCGGGACGAAGTGGCCGTCCATGACGTCGAGGTGCCACAGGCCCGCGCCGCCGGCGTCGGCGTCGCGCACCTGCTGCGCGAGGTTGCCGAAGTCCGCCGTCAGGATCGACGGTGCGATCTGCGCGAGGAGATCGAGGTCGCTCACGCGCGTTCTGCGTCGAGGCGCGCGCGCGCGGCGGTGCGGGCGGCCTCGACGGCGGCGGGTGCCGTCCCGCCCGGCACGTTGCGCGCCGCGAGCGAGGCGTCGAGGTCGATCGCTAGCACGTCCTCGTCGAACGCGGGGTGTGCGGTGCGATATTCCTCGATCGTGAGGTCGGTGAAGGTACGGCCCTCGCGCTCGCAGCGCGCGACCAGCGAGCCGACGGCCTCGTGCGCGTCGCGGAAGGGCACGCCCTTCTTCGCGAGGTAGTCCGCGATGTCCGTGGCGAGCGCGAAGTTCGCGACGGCCGCCTCGGCGCCACGCGCGCCGTCGAAGGTCATCGTGGGCAGCATGGCGGCGACGACGCGCAGGGTGATGAGGACGGTGTCGACGCTGTCGAACAGCGACTCCTTGTCCTCCTGGTTGTCCTTGTTGTAGGCGAGTGGCTGGCCCTTGAGCAGCGTCAGCGCCTGCATCAGGTTGCCGATGACGCGGGCGCTCTTGCCTCGACTCAGCTCGGCGACGTCAGGGTTCTTCTTCTGCGGCATGATGCTCGACCCGGTCGAGAACGCGTCGTCGAGGCGCGCGAAGCCGAACTCCGCGCTCGACCAGAGGATGACCTCCTCGGCGAGCCGGGAGAGGTGCACCATCGCGAGCGCCGAGGCGGAGTGAAAGTCGACGACGAAGTCGCGGTCGGACACCGCGTCGAGCGAGTTCTCGCTGATCGCGTCGAACCCCAGTTCGCGCGCCACGGCGTGGCGGTCGATCGGGTACGTCACGCCCGCGAGCGCGCCGGATCCGAGCGGCAGTACGTTGACCCGCGCGCGCGTCTGCACGAACCGCTGCGTGTCGCGCGTGAACATCGCCTCGTACGCGAGCAGGTGGTGCGCGAGCAGGATCGGCTGCGCGCGCTGGAGGTGCGTGTAGCCCGGGATGACGGTCTTCGCCTCGCGATCCGCGAGGTCCACGAGCGCGCCGCGGAGGTTGCGGAGCGCCTCGATCACCTCGTCGCAGGCGGCGCGAGTGAACAGGCGCGTGTCGGTCGCGACCTGGTCGTTCCTCGATCGCCCCGTGTGCAGGCGACGGCCGGCGTCGCCGATGCGCTCCGTCAGCGCGGCCTCGATGTTGAGGTGGATGTCCTCGCGGTCGAGGCGGAACTCGAACGTCCCGGCGTCGATCTCCGCGCGGATCTCGATGAGGCCGCGCTCGATCGCCTCGGAGTCCTCGGCGGGGATGATGCCCTGCGCGGCGAGCATGTGCGCGTGCGCGATCGACCCCGCGATGTCCTCGCGGTAGAGGCGCTTGTCGAAGTCGATCGACGCGTTGAACCGCTCAACGATCTCCGACATCTCGCCGCTGAAGCGCCCGCCCCAGAGCTTGCTCGAGCCACTGTCACCCGACTTGTTCATGCCCCGTAGGCTATCTCAGCCAATGGCCGTAAGCGAGAGGTATGAAATGCCGACAGATGCAAGCATGCTTCGGGAGTTCATCTCCATCGGACAAGAGCTCCTTCGTTCCAATCTCGCTGCTCGGTACGGCAGCGACCACGCCAGAATCGCGCCGTCGCCGAGTCTGGTATTCCCGCAGCCGGGTCTGCTTGGTGATGACTACCGCGGTGTTGTGGTGTTGAATCGGAATCCCGGCGTGGGAGCGAATCGCTCGGATTTGCACCGTGTGTGGGATCGCGAGTTGGAGAAATGGCTCCGACAGGGAACATCGGAAGCCTATCGCGATGTGTACTCGCTCTGGGAGCGTGACTTGGCTGCTTGGGACATCTGGACCGACTGGATTCGACCAGCATTGAGTCGCGCCGGACTAACGGAGTCAAACATCTGTTTCCTCAACCTCTTCAAGTGCGCGACGCCCGGGAACAAGCCGCCGACAGCAACGATGTACCGGACGGATTGGGCGATCACCAAGCGCCAGATTGAATTGGTGGCCCCATCTGTAGTCCTTACGAGTACAGACGCGGCCATTCAACTGATGAAGAGTTGGCCAAACCCGCCGTTCAGGCTGCTCGTTCAAAACCGAGCCCGCGCTCGCGCGGGAATGGACTACGCCCAACTGCAGGCAGCACGTCGAGCCGAGGCTGATGCAATTGCCCGCGAGCTTGTCGCCCTCGCGCGCTAGCCGACTCGTTACTCGTTCGGCGCGGCGAGGCGGAGGAGGTCGCCCGGCTCGGTGAGCATCTGGCGCTGCGCCTGGACGGCCGCCTGCAGGCCGTGCAGCTTGATGAAGCCCTGCGCGTGCGACTGGTCGAAGAGGTCGCCGGCCTTGTTGTAGGTCGCGAGCGCCTCGCTGTAGAGGCTGCGGTCAGCGCGGCGGCCGACCGTCATGACGGTGCCGTGCCACAGACGCATCTTCACGTCGCCGGTGACGTGGCGCTGCGTGGAGGCCACGTACTGCGCGAGGTCGCGGTGGTGCGCGGTGAACCACTGGCCGTTGTAGATGAGGTCGCCGTACTCCTGCGACACGATGCTCTTGAAGCGGTTCTGCTGCTTCGACAGCGTGAGCTCCTCCAGGACGCGGTGCGCCTCGAGGAGAATGACGGCCGCGGGGGATTCGTAGATCTCGCGCGACTTGATGCCGACCAGTCGGTTCTCGACCATGTCGATGCGGCCGATGCCGTGCTCGCCGCCGAGGTCAGACAGGCGCGTCACCAGTTCGACCGGGCTCATCTCAACGCCGTCGAGGGCGACTGGGTAGCCCTTCTCGAAACGGATCTCGACCACCGTCGGCTGCGCGGGGGTCTGGTCGAGCGGCTTCGTCCACTCGTAGACATCCTCGGGCGGCTGGTTCCACGGGTTCTCGAGGACGCCGGCCTCGACGCTGCGGCCCCAGAGATTCTCGTCGGTGGAGTAGGGGGACGAGACGGTCTGGCGCACGGAGATGTTGTGCTTGGCCGCGTACTCCATCGCCTCGTCGCGGGAGATCGAGTGCTCCCGCGTGGTGCCGACGATCGTGAGGTCGGGCGCGAGCGTCTGCACCGCGACGTCGAGGCGCACCTGGTCGTTGCCCTTGCCGGTGCAGCCGTGCGCGACGGCGGTCGCGCCCACGGCGCGCGCCTTGTCCACGAGCAGCTTCGCGATCAGCGGACGGCCGAGGGCGGTCGCGAGCGGGTAGCGGCCCTCGTACACCACGTTCGCGCCGAGGGCGGGGAAGACGAAGTACTTGAGGAAGTCGTTCTTCGCGTCGACCACGTCCACCTCGACGGCGCCGGCCTCGACCCCGCGGCGGCGCGCGCCCTCGACGTCACCGAGGTTGCCGAGGTCGACGGTCAGGCAGTGCACCTCATAGCCGCGCTCCACGCGGAGCCAGTGCGCGGCGACGGACGTGTCGAGGCCCCCGGAGTACGCGAGCACGATCTTCTCTGCCATGTGAGTCTCCGAGGCTGGTCGTCCGAGGTTACGCGGTCACCGGATCATAGCGGGCGGCGCGGTAGGGTGAAGGTGAACGTGGTGCCGGTCTGCCCATCGGAGTCGCAGACGATCTCGCCGCCGTGGAGCTCCACGATCGAGCGCGCGATCGCCAGGCCCAGACCCGTGCCGCCCGTCGTCCGCCGTCCCGCGCTGGTCCGGTAGAACTTCTCGAACAGGCCGGCCTGCTCCTCGGGCGGGATGCCGATGCCGCTGTCCGCGACGGCGACCGAGGCAAACGCGCGCCCACCCTCGATGCGCACGTCGATCTCGCCGTTCGGTGGCGTGTACTTGATCGCGTTCGAGATCAGGTTGGATAGCACCTGCTCCACGCGGGGGGTGTCCGCCCACACCATCACCGTGTTCGCATCCTCCGGCAGGACGAGGCGCAGCTGGTGCTTCCGCTCGCCCGCCGCTCCGGCGGCGGCACGGACGGCTCGCCGGACGATCTCGATGAGGTCGACGGAGGCGGGCACGATCTGCATCCGCCCGGAGTCCAGGGCGGACATGTCGAGGAGGTCGCTCGTGAGTGTCATCAGCCGCTCGGAGTTCTGTCGGAGCACCTCGACGATGCGCTCCTGCGTGGCGTTCAGCCCACCGGCGTGATGGCCGTGCAGCAGGTCGATCGTGGTGCGGATGAGCGTCAGCGGCGTGCGGAGCTCGTGACCGACCATCGACACGAAGTAGCGCTTCACGCGCTCGGCCTCGGCCTCTGCGGAGAGGTCGCGAATCAGCAGGATGACCCCGGCACGCGAAGGGTCGGGGTCGGGGAACGGCCCCGCGGTCACCGCAAGCTGGTGCCCGCCCGAGTCGACGAGCACCGGGGGGGTGCTGGTGCCCGCCCGAGTCGACGAGCACCGGGGGGGTGCTGTTGCGCGCTTCCCCCGCGCGCAGGCGCAGCGTTTCCAGCGTGGCCGGCGCGACGGGGAGCCACTCGTTCGTGGGGTGCCCGATGATGTCCGCCCGCGTCAGGCCGAGGAGCCGCGCCGCGGCGGGGTTGCAGATCTGACCGATGTTCAGGTGGTCGACCACGACCACGCCGTCCGCCATCTCCCGGAGCACCGCCTCCGCCACGCGCCGGTTCTCCTCGACCTCGTCGGCGAGCTCGGAGCGTTCGAGGGTGGCCGTGACCTCGTGTGCGATCGAGCGCAGAAGCTCGCGACGCTGCGGTGTCAGCGACATCGCGCCGACCGAGGTGATGACGACGACGCCGGCCGTGCCGTCCGGTGTCTGCATCGGCGCGACGGCGAGGCCGCCGATCAGCCACGACGGGAGGCGCTGCGATTCCAGCTGGGCTGCGGTGTCCTCGATGCCGAGTTCGACGAGGGGCGACAGCGCCATGTGCTTCTCGATCACCTCAAGCGCCGCGCTCGCCGCCCCGGGCGGGAGGCCGGCGCTCGCCGCCGTGGAGAGTGCGCCTTCCTCAGTTGCGAGTGCGATGAAGGCGCCGTCGGCCCACTCGAGGCGGAGCAGCTCCTCGGTCATGCTGGGCAACCCGCGGGCCGACTCGCCCGCCAGTTGCGCGACGACCGTTTGCATCACATGGAGGTCCTGCGTCACCTCGGACAGGCTGGCGTCCGATGTGGATACGCGGCTCGCGAGGTCGCGGTTCGCGCTCTGGAGCGCTTCGCGGCTCTGACGGATGGCGAGGCGCATGTCCTCCATCGCCTCGCCCAACCGGCGGAGTTCGACGGGGCCGCTGGCGGGTACGGGGCTCTCCAGGTCGTTCTGTTGCAGGCGACCGGCCGCGACGAGCAAGGGCTGCATCGGGCGCAATGCCAGCCAGCCGAAGAGCCAGGCGGCCCCCGTGGCGAGGAATATCGCGACGAGCATGGTGCGAAGGATCGAGCCGCGCGTCTCCAGTACGGTCTCGTTGATCAGCTCGTGGTCGATGGCGAGGTAGATGTCGCCCAGCAGCGTCCCGGCAGCGTCACGGTAGGTGGCGAGTCCGACCACGTGCTCGCGATCAGCGAACGCGAGGTGAGCGGGTGATTCCTTGGCGCGCCGACGGAAGTCGTCCGTGATCGCCGCCGGGTCTAACTGGACGTCTGCGTCAGACTTCGCGGTCACCCGCCCCCCGCTGATCACCGCGACGTTCGTGTTGGCCACGGAGGCGGCGGCGGCGGCGGCGAACGTCCGGTCAAACGAGGTGACCGCCTCGACCGCGTCGAGTGGTCGACCGTCCCCACCGAGGATGGGCGAGATCCCGGACATCGTGAGGCCCATTGTCTCGTCGAGGCGTACGAAGCCCTCGGCTCGGCCGGACCGCAGGACGGCCATCACTTCCGCCGGTACCGCGCGTTGCGCTGAGTTCTGGGGCGCCTCCGCGCGCAGCATGAGGTTGCCGTTCGGTCCGTATACGCGGATGCCGCTCGCACCAGCCTGCGCGAGGCTGGTGCGCGTCATGTGTGCCGTCGCGATCTGCACCGCGCTGTTGATGTTGTTGACCTGAATGGCGCCCACGAACTGCTGCTGATCGGCCAGGATCGTCGCGCTCACTACGCGCTGCTGCACCTCGCTCTCCACGCGATCTTCGACCTGCATGACGGAGAGCTTCACCTGATCGGCGAAGCGCGTTTTTGCCTGTTCGTGCAGGTCGGTGTTCACGCGCCAGAGCATGGCGGAGCCAACCAGTGCGATCACGAGCACCGGCCCCAGCGTGATCTGAACCCAGAGTCGCCCGAAAGGCCCCGGCAATACGTGCCTTCCCGTTCGCGCGTTAGCCCGCCGCGATCTCCGTCAGCACCGCGTCGATGATGTCGATGGCCTCATCGATCTCCTCGGCGGACACGTTGAGTGGCGGCAGGAAGCGGACGACGTTCGGCCGCACCGGGTTGATCAGCAGCCCGCGCGCCATCGCCTTCGTGGCAACGTCCGGCGCGATGTCGGATGCGAAGACGAGGCCGCGGAGCAGTCCCGCGCCGCGCTGACCGGCCACCAGCGGCGACCGATCCTCGAGGCCCGCGAGCCGCTTCTCAAGCTGGTCGCCGCGCTCGTTCACGTTCTGGAGCACACCGCCCTCGATGAGTTGGCGCACGACGTACGCACCCGCAGCCGTCGACAGGGCGTTGCCACCGAAGGTGGAGCCGTGGTCGCCCGGCTCGAAGATGGCGCAGGCCTCCTTCGCGAGCATCGCGCCGATGGGTACCCCGCCGCCGAGGCCCTTTGCCAGCGTCATGATGTCGGGCTCGATGCCCGCCTGCTCGTACGCCCAGAGCGTCCCCGTGCGGCCGGTGCCCGTCTGCACCTCGTCGAGGATCAGCAGGATGCCCTGCTCATCGCACCATGCGCGGACGCGCTTCAGGTAGTCAGCGGCGGGCACGTTCACCCCGCCCTCGCCCTGGATCGGCTCGAGCAGGATCGCGGCGGTGTTGGCATTCGTCGCGGCCTTGATCGCGTCCACGTCGTCGTAGTCCACGAAGACGAAGCCGGGGATCATCGGGCCGAACGGGTCGCGGTAGCGGGGGGTGCCAGTGGCGGCGACGCTGCCCAGCGTGCGGCCGTGGAAGCCGTTGTGGGTCGCGATGATCTCGTACGCGCCGTTGCGGTTCAGGATGCCCCACTTGCGGGCCATCTTGATCGCCGCCTCGTTCGCCTCCGCGCCCGAGTTGCAGAAGAAGACGCGGTCGAGCGCCGAGTTCCCGACGAGGAGCTCCGCGAGCTCGATCTGCGGCTCGGTGTAGAACAGGTTCGAGACCTGGATGAGCGTGCCCGCTTGCTTCGCGATCACCTCGGTCAGACCGGGGTGGGCGTGACCTAGCGCGTCGACGGCGATGCCGGCGATGAAGTCGAGGTAGCTGCGGCCCTCGTCGTCGAAGACGCGCGTGCCCTGGCCGCGCACCAGCGTCAGCGGCTGGCGGCGGTACGTGGTCATGTGCACGACGGCTTCACGCGCAGGGATATTGCCCACAGTGTTCCTCCTCGTGCCCGCGCTTATCGAGCGGGCGTCTGCGGCTGCGTCTGCAGCTGCTTCTGAATCGCTTCCAGGATCGCCCGCAGGCGGTCGAGCTCTTGCTGCGTCGCGTTCGAGGACTGCTGCGCCTGTCGCAACAACTCTTCGAGTGTGCCGGGTGAGATCGTCGGCGTCCCACCGGGCCTCGGCGTGGCGGTCGGCGTGGCGGCGCCGGGGGCCGGAGTCGCTGCCGCGCCGGGCTGTGCGCCGGGCTGATTCGGCGCGGCCTGCGGCCCGCTCGTCAACGAGGCTGGACGCTTGCCCATCACCACGTCGAGCGCCTCTGGGAACGTCTTTTCCATCGCGATCTGGGTCCCGTTCGCCACGACGACGCGCACCAGCTCGGGCAGCTTCGAGTTCTCCGACTGCAGATAGACCGGTTGCACGAAGAGGAACGAGGTGCCGACGGGGATCATCAGCAGGTTGCCGCGCAGCACGGACGATCCGGACTGGTTCCACAGCGTGATCTGCTGCGAGATCAGCGGGTTCTGGTCGATGCGCGCCTCGATCTGCGCGGGGCCGAAGACGAGGTCCTCCGTCGGGAAGCGGTATGCGCGCAACTTGCCCAGGTTTCCGCCGTCGGATCGGCCGGCGAGCCAGGCGACGGTGTTCTGCCGGTTGCGCGGCGTGAACGGCATGATCAGCACGAACTCCGCGCGGTCGACGCCCGCCGCGCGCTGCTCGTCAGGCAGCACCATGGTCACGTAGTAGGGTTCGATCGCCTGGGTCTTGCCGCCCTTCGTCTCCGCCGGGATGTTCCACACGTCCTCGCCGATGAAGAACACGCTCGGGTCGGTGATGTGGTAGCGCAGGTAGAGTTGCGACTGGAGCTTGAACAGGTCCAGCGGGTAGCGCATGTGCGCCCGCACCGCCGCGGGGATCGCATCGTTCGGCTCGAACAGGTCGGGGAAGATGCTCGCCCACGTTCGGACGATCGGATCCTCGCCGTCCAGGAGATAGAAGTGCATGTCGCCCGTCTGGGCGTCGATGGTGATCTGCACGCTGCTGCGCACGTAGTTCACGGCGCCCAGCAGGCCGCTGGGCTGCGCGTACGGGAACCGCGTCGAGGTGGTGTACGCGGACTGCAGCCACATGATCCGTCCGTCGATGACGACCATGTACGGGTCGGAGTCGAGCTGCAGGAACGGCGCGACCTT
>CAMDAY010000051.1 GCA_945888895.1 Dehalococcoides mccartyi
GGGGGCGGGCCGAGCATGAAGATCGCCACGCCGAGGAAGCACGCGAGACCGAAGAGCACGAACGTGACTGTGTACGAGCCGCTGCGGTCGTAGGCGAACGCGAGCAGCAGCGGCCCGACCGCTCTCGTGATCGTCAGGGCGACGCCGGAGTAGCCCTGCAGCGTGCCCACCACGTTGCGCCCGTAGTAGTCCGGGAAGGTCTGCGCCTGCAACTGCTGCCCGCCCGCGATCGCGATGCCGAGGATCACCGCCGTAACCTGGAACAGCAGCAGCGTGTGCGGCAACGTGAACAGCACGATCGTGGAGCCATACAACGTGCCGTAGGTGAGCAGGGCGCGGTGGATGCCGTAGTGCTCGATGACGTACGAGTACAGCGGTCGCCCGCTCAACACGCCGATGCCGTACACGCTGACGACCAGCGCGCCCTCCTGCGGCGTGAACCCCTTCGAGACGATATAGGGCGCCATATGGACGAAGATCGACCACTGCGGCAGGCCGATCAGCGTGAAGCCAATCGTCGTCAGCCAGAAGGCGCGCGTGTGCAGGGCCTCACGCACCGTCCACTCGCGTCCGTACGCGGCGCGCGCGGGACGAGCGCCCGCGGACGGCTCGCTCGCCTCGGGCAGCGCGGGGTCGCCGTCCGGCAGCAGGCCGAGGTCGTCGGGGCGCCGGCGGATGGTGATCCACGCCAGCGGCGCGATCGAACACACGATCACACCCATCACCACCCAGACCGTCCGCCAGCCGTAGTGCGCCTCGACGATCCCCATCAGCGGCGCGAGCGCGATGCCGGCGGTCGCGGACCCGGCGGTGAAGAACATGAACGCCATCGACCGGCGGCGCACGAACCAGTTAGCGAGCGCGACGACCGGGCCGAGGTTGTTGAACCCTAGCGAGGCGACGCCGTAGAGCGACCAGATCAGGTAGTACTGCCACCTCGACTGGACGCCCGCGAGGAGGATAAGCGCGACGCCGCCCGCCAGCAGCGAGACGGTCATCAGCGCACGCGGCCCGTACCGGTCGACGGTCGGGCCGAGCGCAGCAGCGAGGAACCCGCCGAGGAGCGTCGCCACGGTGATCGCGGACACGATCTCCGTCCGGCTCCACCCCAGCTCGTCACCCATCGGCGCGATCAGGATGCCGAAGACCCAGCCGCCGGCGCTGGTCGCGAAGAGTTGCGAGAGGAAGCAGGCGAGGACGATCCACCAACCGCGGAAGATACGGGCGCGAGGGGGTCGAGGCGGCGCGGCGTTCACGCCTCGAACCGTACGGCGACAACGCGCAGCGGTCGAACGGCGCGCGCGGGCACCTCGGATACGACGCTTGACCGAGGCGGGGCACCCCCTATGATGCCGCAGTCCGGCGCGCGCCACGGGGCACGGGTGCACGCCGCGTCTTGAGGGGAGCCATCACATCGCCGTCACCCCCTCGTCGGCCTCGCCGGGCGCATCCGGCTTCCCGTTGTCCCCGGAGATGCGCCGCGCCGCGATCATCACGGTCAGCCTGCTGGTCCTCGGACAGTCGTTCCAGGGGCTGCTCCAGGGCGGGCTCTCGCTCTTCGCACCGCGCATCCAGCCGGAGCTCGGGCTGACCTTCACGGAGATGGGCGCATTCTCGTTCGTTGCGACCGCTGTCTACGCGGTGATGCAGATCCCGTCGGGATACCTCGTCGACCGCTTCGGGCCGTGGCGACTGTTCTTCATCGGGCTGATCGGGACGAACACGCTCGCGTTCACGTTCGCGCTGACCGACTCGTACACGCTGATGCTGATCAACCAGGGTGCGTCGGGTTTCTTCCGCTCGCTGCTGTTCGCGCCCGGAGTGGTACTGATCACCTCGTGGTTCCCGCCGGACCGTCGAGCGACCGCGATGGGGCTATTCGTCGCGGGCGGGTTCTCCTCGAGCTTCCTGCTCAACATCTTCGGTCCGCAGCTCGAGCGCATGGTCGGCTGGCGGATGTCGTTCATGATCTTCGCGGCCATGGGCATCCTCGCCGCACTTGCCTACTACCGCTTCACCACCGACCGCCCTCGAGGCCCCACCCGCCCCGCCAGCCTCCGCGACGCGATGGGACTGTTCCAGTTCCGGGTGATGTGGGTGATCGGCGGCATCCAGTTCGCGCGCTTCTTCGTGGCGCTGGGCATCGGGTTCTGGCTACCGTCGTTCCTCGTCGCTGAGCACGGGTTCACGATCGCCGGCGCGGGATCCCTGGTCGCGCTGGGGGCAGCGTTCACCGTGCCGTCGAACTTCTTCGGGGGGTACGTCTCCGACCGGCTACGTAACCCTCTCGGCGTGATCGCGTTCTCGCTCGCCATGCTCGCAATCACGAGTATCGCTATGGTGCTCGTGCAGAACACCGTGCTGCTGATTGCGATCGTTTGCGTCAACAGCACCTTCATCCAGTTCTACTTCGGGCCGCTGTTCGCCGTGCCGATCGAGTTCCTGGGCCCGCGACGTGCCGGCATCTCCACCGGCTTCTCCAACTTCTTCGCGAACATCGGCGGGTTCGCCTCGACGTTCGGGATGGGATGGATCAAGGACACCACGGGGTCGTTCACCCTGGCGTTCATGGCGATCGCCGGGTGCTGTCTCCTCGGCATCGCGTTCACCGGGTACCTGGCGCTGATCCGCCGGAACTGGACACCGCCCGAGGACTAGCGACCCGCATGGCAGAGCGTTCGGCACCCGACAACGGAGGCATCCCGTGGAGTTTCTGATCGTGTTCCTCGTCGCCGCGTTCGCCGCGATCGCGCAGGCGGCAGTGGGCTTTGGCTTCGCGGTGCTGTTCACTCCGCTGCTCGCGCTCGCGCTGGGCGCGCGGGATGCGATCGCGCTGTCGCTGATCCTCAGCATGACGCTGTCGCTGGTGCTCTACCTCGCCGACAAGCCGCGCGCGCCGATCCGGAGCGTGCTGCCGATGTTCATTGCTGCCACCGTGGTCACGCCGATCGGCACGTACTTCCTCGCGGTGGCGGACGAGCGCCTGCTCCGCCTCGCCATCGGGGCCGCCGTGCTTGCCTCGGTCATTGGCACGATGCTCAGCCCTCACCCCGCCGAGGAGCGTCGCAAGCACATGAGCACCGTCCTCGGCGTCGGCGTGGTCTCCGGGATCATGCGCGGCGCGACCGGCATGGGCGGGCCGCCTGTCGTGATCTACGAGCACTGGCGAGGGGCCGCGCAGGGCGAGATCCGCCGCTACCTCCTCGCGTACTTCGCGCTGACCGGCGTGACGGGGACATTGCTCGCGGCGGCGAGCGGTGTGATCGCCCAGCGGCCTGTGTTCACGACAGAGCTGCTGCTGTACTCGCTCGCGGGGCTGCCGGCGGCGTTCATCGCGCTCTACGGTGGCCGCTACCTCCGGCCGAGGCTGTCCGACTTCTGGTTCCGGACGCTCTCGATGGCGCTGCTGCTGTTCACTGCCGCCGTCTCGATCCTCGGCGCGATCCGCTAGGCACGCATCATCCTCGACATGCAACAACGCCGCCCTCTCGGGCGGCGTTGTCGTGTGTTCGCCTCGACGCGCGAGGACGGTGCAGACTACGGGCGACGGCGGCGCGAGAACGCGACGGCGGGCTCGCGGTCGCGACGGGAGCCCTCGTGGTCGCCGTGGCTCACGGCACGGACGGCACCACGCCCGGCGGGACGGCCCGAGGCGCCACGCGGCGCCGGACGGCGACCGCTGCCACCCTGCGACGATCCGCCCCCGGTGGGCCACACGAGGCCGGCGGGCGCGTCCCACGCAGCGAGGTCGAGCAGGCGCTTGTCGTCGGGCTTCATCGACACGATCGCGAGGTCGAGGCCGGCGTCCTTCTGGATCTGGGCGATGTCGCGCATCTGCTCCGGGAGCACCAGCGTGACGACCATGCCCTCCTCGCCGGCGCGCGCGGTGCGGCCGGAGCGGTGCAGGTAGACCTTGTGGTCCTCGGGCGGATCGAAGTGGATCACGACGTCGATGCCATCGACGTGCAGGCCACGCGCGGCGACGTTCGTCGCCACGAGCACCGGGGACTCGCCGTCGCTGAACGCGGCGAGCGCGCGCTCGCGCTTCGACTGCGACAGTCGCCCGTGGATCGCCTGCGTGCGCAGGCCGGTGGCAGCGAGTTGCCGCGCGATGCGGTCCGCGCCGTGGGTGGTGCGCACGAAGACGAGGGCGCGCGTGGCGCCCGCGCAGATCTTCGCGGCGACCTCGAGGCGGTCGTCCGTGCTCACGCCGATGAAGCGCTGCTCGAGGCTGTCGACGGACTGCGTGTCCGACTCCACCTCGTGCGTCGCGGGGTTGTGCTGGTACTTGCGGACGAGCTCGCCGACCGCGCCGTCGAGCGTCGCGGAGAAGAGCAGCGTCTGCGGGTTGCCGTCGATCTGCTTCAGGATGCGCTCGACCTGCGGCAGGAAGCCCATGTCCGCCATCTGGTCGGCCTCGTCGAGGACGACGAAGCGGACGTCGGCAACCGACATCTCGCCACGCTCGAGCAGGTCGTTCAGCCGGCCCGGCGTCGCGACGATGAGGTCGACGCCAGAGCGCAGCGCGTTGATCTGCCGCGACATCGAGACACCGCCGTAGATGGCGGTGATCCACAGGCCGCGAGCCTCGGCGAGCGGGGCCAGTTCATCCGCAACCTGGTTCGCCAGCTCGCGCGTCGGGACTAGGACGATCGAGACGGGGCGGCGCTTCTTCGCGGTCGTGGTGCCCATCAGCAGCGGCAGGCCGAAGGCGAGCGTCTTGCCCGATCCGGTCTTGGCCTTGCCACAGACGTCGCGGCCGGCGAGGGCGTCCGGGATGGTGAGCACCTGCACCGGGAACGGCGAGGTGATGCCACGCTCGTTCAGCGCGGCGACGAGGTCGCGGGCGACGCCCAGCTCCTCGAACGTGACGGTTTGATCAGCCGCGGCGCTCTCGTCGACGACGGGTGCCGGGCGGGTGGGGTGCACCTCGGTCTCAGCTGCGGCAGGGGACTCTGCGATGGCAGCGTCGGGGGTGCGGTTAAGCGAGAAAAAAGACAAGCGGGAGTTCTCCGAGTTCGGATGGGGCCGTGGTGGCTGAGCGCCATCGGGGGCCGTGCATGTTGCCGCGGAGGAAGGTGGAACGGGGGCGCGAGTTGGTCGTGTGTCCCATACGGGGACTCGATGACCACGAGAAGCGCTGCTCAGTGCCGTCCACGTCGTGTGGGATCACCAGCATCAGTGCGCTGGCGCCGCCGGGCTCCGGGCTCGCAGGCGGTGTGCGTTGGTCGGTCGAGGTGACATCTCGCGCGATTCGGTTGCGCGATCCTCGGGCCGTGCATCGACCGTAACACGTCAATTCGGCAGGGGCGAATGGGGAAGCGCCATCGCCGTACGGGCGCTGTCGAAGCTGCGCGGGGAGGCCGAGTGTCCTCGTGCAACGCGGGGTCGAGGTGTTTGCGTAGGTGGCCCACGCTGCCCCTCCGACGCCGGAGCGTGCTGAACAGAGGAACGAGGCGTGCGGAGCTGCGCCCCTCACGCTCCCGGCGGGACTCGATGTGCTGCGCGGGGTCGACGCGGGGGATTCCGGTCGCCGCAGAGGACCGTGGTTGCAGGGGCGCCGCCGTTCGGGTTCCTCAAAGTGAGAACCCCTGAACTTCACTTCCCACGCAGGGAAGGGGGCCGGGGGATGGGGCGTCCCACGCGAGCACTCCGACGGCCTCACCACACTGAGCGCTCGTCCTGCTCAGCGCGGGGCCACGATGCAGGCGCGAAATACGTGATCGCAAAGGCGTGATTGCCTATGGTGAGTGTCAGGATGGCAGTCCCCGTAGGAAGTCACGGAACCAGATGACGAACCTCGGCAACCCGCTCGATGGGTATCAAAGCCCGGTCTCCGGGTACCAGATCCTCGTCCGGCTGCGGATCCAGAACCGTCCGGGCAACCTCGGACGGGTCACGATGACCATCGGCGAGATGGGCGCGGACATCACCTCGATCGACATCGTCGAGGCACGCACGGACTACATCGTGCGCGACGTGCGGATGTTCTGCGTCGACGAGGCCAACGCCCGCGCGATCGTCGCGAAACTCGACGCCTTGCCTGACCTGGCCGTGCTCTACGCCTCAGACCGGACGTTCGAACTCCACCAGAGCGGGAAGATCTCCGTCGAGAACCGCGTCCACATCCGCAACAACATCGAGCTGTCGTACGTGAACTGGCCCGGTGCGGAACGGGTGTCCGAGTACATCCGCGACGAGCCCGACGCGGTCTGGGCGCTGACCGTGAAGTCGAACAGCGTCGCCATCGTCACGGACGGCACGGCGGTCCTCGGACTGGGCGACGTGGGCCCGGAGGCGGCGATGCCCGTGATGGAGGGCAAGTCGATGCTCTTTCGCACGTTCGGGGACATCGACGCGTGGCCGATCTGCCTGAACACCACGGACACGGACGAGATCGTCGAGGTCGTGAAGGGCATCGCCCCGGGTTTCGGCGCGATCCTGCTGGAGGACATCTCAGCTCCCCGCTGCTTCGAGATCGAGAATCGGCTGAAAGCACTCCTGAACATCCCTGTGTTCCACGATGACCAGCACGGGACGGCAGTGGTCGCCCTGGCCGCGCTCATCAACGGGCTGAAGATCGTGGAGAAGCGACCGGAGGACCTGAAGGTCGTCCTCGTCGGCGTGGGTGCGGCCGGACTGGCGTGCGCGCGCATCATGCTGAACTTCGGCATCAAGCACATCATCGGTTTCGACCGGTTCGGCGCGATCTACGCCGGGCGCGCCGAGGGCATGAGCCCCGAGCTCGACTGGTTCGCGGAGCGCACGAACCTCGAGGGGTTCCAGGGCTCGATCGCGGAGGCGATGGTCGGAGCCGACCTGTTCATGGGTCTGTCGCGGCCGCGGCTGATCACGCCGGAGCAGGTGGAGACCATGGCGCCGAACGCCATGGTGTTCGCGCTGGCGAACCCGGAGCCGGAGATCATGCCGAACCTCATCCAGGGCAAGGCCCGCATCATCGCCACGGGACGCTCGGACTTCCCGAACCAGCTGAACAACGTCCTGTGCTTCCCCGGCCTGTTCCGCGGCACGTTCGACGCCCGGGCAACCACGATCTCCGAGGAGATGAAGATCGCCGCCGCACGCGCGATTGCGGAGACGATCCCGGATGAGCTCCTGAACGAGGACTACATCCTGCCGTCCGTATTCAACCCCGACGTTGCGACACGCGTCGCCGGGGCGGTTGCGGCCGAGGCTGCCATCTCCGGCAAGCCGCGCCCCCCTGTGAAGCCTGTCTCGATCTTCGGCTAGCGCCTGGTCGGGGGCGCTCAGCGCGCTGAACAGCGACGCTACGGGAGCGCGGCGGTGATCAGGCCCACGTAGAGCTCGACACCCTCGGGACGCAGATGCATGTCGTCCCAGAACAGGCCGGTGCGTGCACCGCTGGTGTCATGCCACGGGACGAGACGGATACCGGGGTGCCGCGCTACGGCCTCGGCGAGCATCGCGTTGTTGGGCTTCTCCCACGGCTGCGGCACGTGCAAGTCAACGACCACGGCGCGCGGCACGCCACTGAGGAGGGACATCAACTCCTCCATCTGCGGTCGTGACATCGGCCCGTTGTTGCCGACCTGCACGATGACCGTCGAGGGCAACCGGCCAGCGGCCCGGCGCTCGCGGAGGATGCGCAGCGTCGTCGCGGCGTCACGGCCAATCGCCGCGTCCACCTCGATCGTTCCGAAGGCATTGGCGAGGCCGTTCGCCGCGCCGAGCATCACCGAGTCCCCGATCGCGAACGTCGGAGCTGCGGATGACGCACGCGCGCCGGTTGCGACCGGGTTCGGCGCCACCGTCGCGGTGGCGGTCGCCGCCGTGATCACGGGCACATCAAGGGTCGGCGTCGGGGTCGCTGTGACGACGGCGCTGAGGCTGCGCACGGTCAGGCCTGCGGTCGGCGTGCGCACGGGGACGATCGAGCGCGATACCGGCTCGGCGGGCGACTGGGCACCCACGGCATCGCGCGGGACGACCCACGAGGGCGCGTAGGCGGTCGGATCCGCGGTCGGCGCGGTGAGCACGCCGTTGATCTGCGCGACGGCGAGGTACGCCGGTGGCGTCCGCGGCGGAGCGAAGGCGGCCCCGGCAATGACGGCAACGAACGCGGTCGAGGCCGCGAAGCCGATGGTCCAGCGCGTGTCGCGGCGCAGCATCCGGAACTCCTCGATCGCGCGCCGGATGGCGCCGGAGCGGATGGGTTCCTCGATCCAGCGGTAGGAGAGGTCCGCGACCAGCAGGGTCGCGATGGCGGCGAGGCCGACCACGACCGGCTGGGGCACGATCAACTGCGCCGCGGCGAACAGCGCCAACAGCGGCGGGTGCCACAGGTAGATGCTGTACGAGCGTTCGCCAATCCAGCGCAGCGGTGCACTGCCGAAGACGGCCGCGAATGGGCCCGACACGGAGGCCGCCACGATCAGCACCAGGCTCACCACCGCGGTCACCGCGAAGCCGCCCTGGTACAGGAACGGGCGCCACTCCGCGAGCCACACGAGCAGGAACGCGGTCACCAGCAGCGCGGCGATGCCGCTCAACTGGAGCGCACGACGAGCCAACCATCCTTCGCGCGCGCGCCACAACGGCTCCGCAAAGGCGAGCGCGGCGCCGAACAGCAAGCCGACGGCGTGGGTGTCCGTACCGTAGTAGAGGCGCGAAACATCCGTGCCGCCTCGATACATCACGGCCATCAGCAGGGCGGAGCCAGTACCGAGCAGCAGCGTTACCACGAACGCGCCGCGGCGTCCGACGAGGCGCACCGCGAGCAGCAGCAGCGGCGGCCAGACGAGATAGAACTGCTCTTCGACGGCCAGCGACCAGAGGTGCTGCAGCAGCTGCGGCCGCCCGACCGTCTCGAAGTACGGCAGGTTGCTGAAGATCAGGAACCAGTTCGTCCCGTACGCGACCGCCGAGAGTGCGACGCCACGGAGCGCCCGTACGTCGCCGGGGAAGAATGCCTGCGCCGCGGCGATGAGCACGAAGATGAAGACCAGCGCCGCCGGCAGCAGACGCCGTGCACGGCGGATCCAGAACTGGCGGAGGTCGACACGACCGGTGAGCGCGTGCTCCGTGAGCAGCCCGCGGGTGATCAGGAAACCGCTAATGGCAAAGAAGATGTCGACGCCGAGGAAGCCACCGGGTAGCCACCTCGTGTTCGCGTGGTACACGAACACAGCCACGACCGCGAGAGCGCGGAGGCCGTCAATCGCAGGGATGTAAGCGGTGGCTCGCCGCAATAGAGCTCCCGATCAATCCCCGCCTACTCGCTTACACACGCTAACCGAATGTGATGCCCCGCGCGAGATGCAGGGCGACGAAAAACCGTCCGATCTGGCCCTGTTCGGACAGAAATTTCTCAGTGCGAGCGAAGCATCGCCGAAACGACCGCCGACCGTTGCACAACGCGCTAGATGACACGCTCAGCAACGAGGCGCGCGATCTCGGCGTCCGGGAGACGGAGCCACGACCGCAGCACGTCCTGCGTGTCCGCGCCGATGGCAGGCGACGGGCGCGGAGGGACGCGGGGCGAGTTGCTGAAGGCCAGCGGAGCACCCGCGCGGGCGTATCGACCGAGCCCGGGCTGGTCGACCTCCGCGAACATCGGGTTGGCCGGCGAGCATCGAGGGTCGTTGGCGACCAGCTGGACGAACGTCTGGTATGGGCCCCACAGCACCTCATGCCGGTCGAACGCCTCGCGCACCTCGTCGAGCGTGTGCGCCGCGATCCACGGGCCGACAAGGTCGCCGATCTCGCGGCGCAACTCGTACCGCACGCCCTCATCCCGCAGGTCAACGCCCCGCGTAGCCTCCAGCGCTCGCACGCCCTCGGCGATACCCGTTGCTTCGATCAGGCTCGTCCACTGACGGCCGGTGAGCGCGACGGCGATGACGTAGCGCCCGTCGCTCGTACGGAAGTCGCTGGAGTACGTGCCGAAGAGGTCGTTGCCGATGCGCTGGCGCGGCTCGTCCGGCCGCAGCGCCGCCTCCCCGATGAAGCCGAGGTTGCCTGCGATGGAAAGTGCGACATCCGTCAGGCTGAGGTTGATCAACTGCCCCTCGCCCGTGCGCACGCGGTGCAGCTCAGCGGCCAGCAGCCCGGTCGCGAGCATGTAGCCCGCGAGGCCGTCCCACGCCGGAAGCACGTGGTTCACTGGCCCCTCGTGCCCCGCGGGGCCGGTGACGAAGGGGAAGCCGATCGCGGCGTTGACGGTGTAGTCCACGGCAGGCGAGCCGTCCGGGTTGCCCGTGAGTACCGCCATAATCAGGTCGGAACGGCGCGCGCGGAGCCGCTCGTATTCGTTCCAACCGTGGACGCGCAGGTTCGTCAGGACGATGCCCGCCTCCGCGATCAGCGAGGTGGCGAGCTCCTGGCCAGCCTCGGAGCGCATGTCGATCGTCAGCGACTTCTTGCCCGCATTGAGCCCCGACCAGTAGATGCTCTGATCGTTGTGCAGCGGCCAGCGCTTCGCGTCGATCCCGCCGCCCGGGGGGTCGATTCGGATGACCTCGGCGCCGAGCGAGGCGAGTGTCGCCCCGCCCAGGGGAGCCGCGACAAACGCCGATATCTCCACCACTTTGAGCCCATCCAGGATCGGTGTGGTCGCCATAGTGTGTATGTCTCCTCGATCGGCCTGGCTGGTTGACACCCTGGGAGGGGTCACGGAATCATCTGACCGCACGCACCGTACCGAAAGTGAGCTCATATGGCATTCGCACTGTCGGAGATGCAATTGACCAGCACGGCCTTCGCGGCCGGCGGACGCATCCCGAAGAAGCACACGGGCGAGGACATGGACGTGTCGCCAGCCCTCGCGTGGAGCGGCGCGCCCGAGGGTACCCGTTCGTTCGCCATCATCTGCCACGACCCGGACGCTCCGCTGGTCGCAGAGGGCGCCTACGGGTACACGCACTGGGTGCTCTACAACATCCCGGCGAGCGTCACCGACCTCGCGGAGGGCGATCAGCGCTTCACGCAGGGCAGTCGCGGGAACGGCCAACCTGGCTACATGGGGCCGATGCCTCCGCCCGGCCACGGCACGCACCGCTACTACTTCTGGGTGCTGGCGATGAGCAGCGAGCCGACCCTGCCCGAGGACCTGACGATCGCGGGCCTGCTCGAGGAGGTCGAGCCGACACTCCTCGGGATGAACCGGTTGGTCGGGGAGTACAGCCGGGGCTAGTCACCCGACCT
>CAMDAY010000052.1 GCA_945888895.1 Dehalococcoides mccartyi
CGCAGAGCGGATACGCCCGGACGCGAGACCAGGGGCCATGCCCCACACGGCGTTCGCGACCACCGCGACGGCGGCCACCTTCAGCCCGTGCAGCCAGCCCGCGTCCGTGACACGGAAGGCCGCGAGGCCATACGCGAACAGCACCATCACGACCGCCGACGGCAACGTGAAGCCGATCCACGCGAGGAGCCCGCCGAGGTAACCCGCGCGGAGCGTGCCGATGGCGATGCCAACCTGACTGCTCGCGGGCCCGGGAAGGAACTGGCACAGCGCCACGAGATCCGCGTATTGGGCGTCGTCCACCCACCGGCGACGCTGCACGTACTCCTCGCGGAAGTAGCCGAGATGCGCGACCGGGCCGCCGAACGAGGTGAGCCCGAGCCGCAGCGCGACCCAGAACACCTCGAGCGCGGAACTGCGGCGGCGGGAAGCCTCGGACCGGTTGACTGTCATGAGGATCCCGTCCTGGTGCACGACCGTCGTGGCCCGCAGGTCTGGAGCGGCCCGGGCCGGGTATTCCCGGCGTGAGGGCCAAGACTAATAGTCGATGCCGGGCTGGGCCTTCACGCCGGTCTGGTAGACATGCTTCACCTCGCGCGCCTCGGTCACCGTGTCCGCGAGCTCGACGAGGGCGGGGTGGGCATCGCGGCCGGTCATGATGATGTCGACGTTGGCGGGGCGGTCGCGGAGCGTCTCGACGACCTCGTCGACGGGGAGCCAGCCATACGTGACGGGGTAGGTGATCTCATCGAGCACGACGAGGTCGAATTCGCCGGACATGATCTTGTCGCGCGCGAGGTCCCAGGCCTCCTTGGCGAGCGCGATGTCGTGCTCGATGTTCTCGGAGAGCCATGTGAAGCCGTCTCCGAGGGCGATCATCTCGATGCCCATGCGCTCGGCGGCGTAGGTCTCGCCGTAATGCGAGCCCTTGCTCTTGATGAACTGGAGCCAGCAGATCTTCCAGCCTCGGCCCCACGCGCGCATGGTCACGCCCAGGGCGGCGCTGGTCTTGCCCTTGCCATCGCCGGTGTTCAGCAGGATGAGGGGGTGCTTCTTGGGAAACAGGCCCTTCCACTTCCCGACGGGCTGCTCCGCGGGGCCGTGCTTCCGGATCTCCTCGTCGTCGTCGCCACCCTCGGCGCCGGCGTCATCATCGAACGTCTCATCCTCGACCATGGCCCTGCCCCTCTTGCTCACCGCGCGGTCGAGGATAGGGCATCGGCGAAGGGAAGCAGCCGCCTCCCCGCTCGGAGGTGCGCGGGCGTATCCTCAATGGGCACCCTGCAATAGGCACGGTGCGCATCGCCTGCAGGCGGAATCGGAGTTCGCGGATGCTTCCCATCCTCATCGCGGCCGGCATCGGGGTCATCCTCGTGGTGATCGTGATCGGCATGTACAACGGCCTCGTGCGGGCCCGCCTGCGCGTAGACGAGGCGTGGTCTCAGATCGACGTGCAGCTCAAGCGCCGCCATGACCTGATCCCGAACCTCGTGAACGCCGTCAAGGGCTACATGGACTTCGAGCAGGATGTCCTGACGAAGGTCACGGAGGCACGCGCCAACGCGGTCACCGCGGGCGCGCAGGGCCCGGCGGCCGTCGCCGAGGCGGAGAACCAGCTCACGGGCACGCTGCGCTCGCTGTTCGCCGTGATGGAGAACTACCCGCAGCTCCGCGCCTCCGAGAACGTGGCACAGCTCCAGGAAGAGCTGACCACCACGGAGAACCAGATCTCGTTCTCGCGGCAGCACTACAACGCGACCGTGCTGGCCTACAACACGTCGATCGCGACTGTGCCGTCCTCGATCATCGCCGGGATGTTCGGGTTCACGGCGCGCGACTTCTTCGACGCCGAGCCCGGTGCCGAGGCCGTGCCCGAGGTGCGCCTCCGTTAGTCGAGGCCGGTGAGAGGCCTCCATGCGCGCCACCTTCTACGAGCAGCAGTCGGCGAACCGCCGACTCTCGGTATTGCTGATGCTCAGCGTCGCGCTGCTGCTCGCCGCGCTCGGCTTCAGCATCGGATTCGCCTACACGGGCAACGAGATCGGCGGCGTGGCGTTCACCCTCGGCGCGCTCGTGCTCGGGCTCGTGCTGTCGATCGGCTCGTACTACGGCGGCGACAAAGTCGTCCTCGCCGCCTCCGGTGCGACCGAGGCCGACCCGGTGCGCGACCAGCAGTTGCTGAACGTCGTCCAGGAGATGTCGATCGCCGCCGGCGTGCCGATGCCGCGCGTCTACCTCATCGATGACACCGCGCCGAACGCCTTCGCCACCGGACGCGACCCGCAACACGCCTCGGTCGCCATCACCACCGGCCTCCTGCAAAAGCTCGACCGCGAGGCGCTCCAGGGCGTGATCGCCCACGAGATGGGGCACGTCCGCAACCTCGACATCCGGTTCATGCTGCTAATTGGCGTGCTGGTGGGCGGCATCGCGCTGCTGTCGGACATGTTCCTGCGCAGCATGATGTTCGGCGGCGCGCACCGCTCGAGGAGTCGCGACAACGGGGGCGGCGGACTGCAGGCGATCATGATGATCGTGGCGCTCGTCCTCGCCGTCCTCGCTCCGATCGCCGCACGGCTCGTGCAGATGTCGGTGAGCCGGCAGCGCGAGTACCTGGCCGACGCGACGAGCGTCGAGTTGACCCGCAACCCCGCCGGCCTTGAGCGCGCGCTCGCCATCATCGCGACGGACCACGAGGTGCTGGAGGTCGCGAACCGCGCGACGCAGCACCTGTACATCGTGAACCCGATCAAGAAAATGGAGGCTCGCGCCTCTGGCCTGTTCACGACGCACCCGCCGATCGCCGACCGCATCGACCGGCTCCGCCAGCTGCGCGCCGCCTCGCCGCTCTCGATCGACGAGCGCGCGCAACTCAGCAGCACCGAGTGATCGAGGACCCCGGGGTGCGCGACCGCACCCGCGCCGACGGCACTGCTCCCTCGACGGCACGCGCGCCGTGGATCGTCCGCGTGCGAAGCGTCAGCCCGTTCGTCATGGCGACGGCGGCGCTCGTGGCGGCGGTGCTCATCGGCGTGACGCAGGGGACGACGGCGATCCCGCTGTCGACGACCGTCGCGATGCTCCTCGACCGGCTGCCGTTCATCGCCGTGCCGGTGGACGCGCCCGAATCGTGGTCGCGCATCGTGTTCGACGTGCGCCTGCCAAGGGTGGCCGCGGCCGGGCTGGTCGGCGCGGCGCTGGCCTACTCTGGCACGGCGTACCAGGGAGTGTTCCGTAACCCGCTGGCCGAGCCGTTCCTCCTCGGCGTCGCGTCGGGCGCCGCGCTCGGCGCGTCGATCGCGATCGCGTCACCGCTGCCGATCGACTCGTACGGGTTCGCGTGGGTGCCGCTGTTCGCGTTCGGCGGCGCATGCCTCGCCGTGACGCTCGTGTACGCGCTGTCGCGGACCGGCAACCTCACGGACAACGCGACGCTGCTTCTCGCGGGCATCGCGCTGTCCGCGGTCGCGTCCGCGATCACGTCGTTCCTGCTGCTGACCGGCGGGCCGAACACCTACCCGATCTTCTCGTTCCTCTTCGGCGGCTTCAATACCGCTTCGTGGCCGCGATTACTGGTCGCGGTGCCGTACGTCGCGGTCGGCGCGCTGCTCGTGCTCGTGCAGGCGCGCGCACTCAACGTGCTGCAGCTCGACGAGGAGCAAGCCGCGCACCTCGGCGTCGACGTGAAGCGGACGAGGCTGCTCGTGCTCGCGGGGGCCTCGGTGATCGCGGCGGCGGCGGTGGCCGTCGCGGGGATCATCGGGTTCGTCGGGCTGATCGTGCCGCACGCGGTGCGGATGATCGCGGGCAACGACTACCGCCGCCTGCTGCCGCTGACCGCGATCCTCGGCGCGACGTTCGTGATCCTCGTGGACCTCGCCGCGCGACGCGTGCTTGCACCGCAGGAGGTGCCCGTCGGCATCGTGACGCAGATCCTCGGCGCGCCATTCTTCCTGTACCTGCTGCGTCGAGGTCGCTCGGCGGGATCGCTGTGACCCCGCCCCCACTCCTCGAGGTACGCGACCTGTCCGTGCAGATCGCGGGACGCGCGCTGCTGGACGGCGTGTCGCTGAGTCTGCAGGCGGGCGAGCTGGTGGGCGTGATCGGCCCGAACGGCGCGGGCAAGACGACACTCCTGCGCGCGATCACCGGGCGCGTTGCCCGCGGCGGCACGATCCACCTCGACGGCGCCCCGATCGAGGCGCTGCGGGGGCGCGAGCGCGCACGGTCGGTCGCCGTCGTCGAGCAGCTGCCCGAGGCGCCACCGACGATGCGCGTGTCGGAGCTCGCGATGCTCGGGCGCTTCCCCCACCTCGGTCTGCTCGGACGCGAGACGAGCCGCGACGTCGCGATCACACGCGATGCCATGACACGCGCCGGCTGCCTCGACCTCGCGGAGCGGCTCATCGGCACGCTCTCCGGCGGCGAGCGGCGGCGCGCGTTCATCGCGAGGGCGCTGGCGCAGGAGCCGCGGCTGCTGCTGCTCGATGAGCCGACCGCCGCCCTCGACGCCAGCGCGCAGGGCGAGGTGTTCGAGGTCATCCGCACGCTCGCGGACGACGGCGCGGGCGCGCTGGTCGTAGTGCATGACCTGTCGCTCGCTGCCGCGTGGTGCGACCGCCTCTTGCTGCTGCACGGGGGCGCCGTCGTCGCCTCAGGCGATCCCCGCGAGGTAATCACGGCGGAGCACCTCGCGCACGTCTACGGCCCGTTCGTCACGCTGCTCACGCACCCCGACACGGGCAGACCGCTCGTCGTCCCCACTGGCCTCGACGCGCGCGTGGGGATCGACGCGCGTCCGTGACCTCCACGAAGGAGCGACTCGCGGGCCGCCCGGATCCTCGACGCCGCTATCTCACGCTCGCGGCAGCGCGCGCGCTCGACTGCAACGGGTGCGGGGACTGCTGCGACTCCAGCCGCACGGACGGCTTCTGGACGTGGGGCTCGCTGCCGCGCGATCAGTACCGACCGCTGATGGACGGCGACCCGCTGATCATCCCGGTCATGCGTACCGCCAGCACCAATGAAGGCGGTTTCGGGGACCGCGACTGGCGTCCCGGCGATGACTCGGACGCCACGCCCACACCGTTCCGGTGCAGCGCCTTCCGCCCGCAGGCGGACGGGCGCGGCCTGTGTGGCATCCACGACCGCGAGCGCCCGACGAAGTGCGGCGAGTTCCCTGTCCACATGATCGGCCAGGACGAGGATGTCGACGCGCGGGGGGTGATGCACCTCGAGACCAGCGCTTTCCCACGTTGCACCTGGTATCGCATGGACGCGGTCGCGGACGGCAACGCTGCGCTCGACCCGGTGCGGGGGTGCGTGGACTCGGACGGCTACGTCGTGCTCGCCGAGCTGCCGCCGTCGGTCCTCGGGCGGTGGACGGCTTTCGGCGGGGCGACCGAACCGCCCCGTCCGCACAGGGCGTTCGAGGACTAGCGCGCGGGCCTGGCGCCTCGAGCGGTCTGCGTCACGTCGCCGACGCGATCGGGCGTGCCGAAGACGAAGGCGATCGCGAGCAGGTTGACCACCGCGATCCCCACGAACGCCTGCTCCAGCCCGGCGCCCTCGGACGATGCCCGCGAGGCGACGAGGATGATCACCGCGGTCCCCAGCGTGCCACCGAGCGAGCGGAACATCACGCGCAGCCCCGTGATCGCGGCGATGCGCTCCGGCGCCAGCTCGATCGCGGCGTTGTTCGCCGCCGGCCCGGCGATGCCGAACGCCAGCCCGCTGAACCCGATGATCGTCGCGAGGTACCAGACGCTCGGGATGCGCAGTCCGAGGATCACGGGGTCGTGCAGTCCGAACGACAGGACGAACGTGCTCAGGGACATCATCACGAGCCCGACGATGATCGGCTTGCGATACCCCGTCCTCGGCAGAAGGTACGCGGCAACCGACGACGCGATGATCATCGCGAAGGCGCGCGGCGTCAGCAGCGCGCCAGCCGTCGCGGACGAGACGCCGTAGGCCGATTCCGCGTACAGCGGGATGAAGGAGAACAGGCCGAAGATAGCCGCGCCGTAGAGGAAGTTGAGCGCGTTCACATACGCGAACTCCTTCTGCCTGAGCAGCCGCATCTCAACGAGTGGATCCTCGGCGGTCGCCTCGCGTCGGATGAACGCGACCGTCGCGACGATGCCAAGGAGCGTGAAGACGCCCACCACGAGGACGTTCGGCTGCACGTTCCGCTGCGACAGCTCGGTCAGCGCATAGACGAACGCGAGCACGGCGAGCGTCAGCGAGATCACGCCCGGCATGTCGATCGGCTTCGCGGCCTTCGTCGTCGTCGCCGGTAGCCAGCGGTACGCCAGCGCCACGATCGCGAACACCGGCGGGACGGCCACCATGAACGTCCACCGCCAGCCGAACTGGTCGACGATCACGCCCCCCGCCAGCGGCCCGACGATCGATCCGATCGGGAACACCGAGGAGATCATCCCGATCGCGCGTGCGCAATCCTCCAGGAACACGTCGCCGACGATGCCATACGCGGACGGGAGGAGGCTACCGCCAGCGAGACCCTAGATGCCGCGCATGATGATCAGGACGTAGACGTTGGGCGAGAGCGCCGCACCCAGCGACGCCACGCCGAACAGGACCACCCCGCCGACGAACACCGTCCGGCGTCCCAGCTCGTCGCTTAGCTTCCCGACGATCGGCATGGAGATAGCCTGCGCCAGGCTGTAGATGGTGACGACCCAGCCAACCCAGCGGAGCGGGGCGTCGAGGTCCTCGATCATGTCGGGAAGCGCCACCGACACCATCGAGCCCTGGAGCGATGAGACGAGCAGGGCTCCCGAGATCAGCGAGAACAGCAGGAAGCGCCGGTCAACGTTCACGTCGCTCCTGTCGATACTCGGTGCAGGGACAGCCAACACCCTGCACATAGTCTGACGCGAATGTTTCGGGCGTTCGCACCTCGCAGGGCCATTCCAAACGACAAGGTTGCGCAGATTCCGAACCACCGTGCGCCACGGAGATCGGGGTTTCTCCTCACCTGGGCGCCGCACGTACGGGGTGGGTTGATCCGTCTATAGAAGTGACGGGGCGAACAACGCGGGGCAGCCAGGCCGGGAGGCGATCAATGACCCAGAACCACGTGGAGCCCGCTGTCCTGTCCGATGAGCTCCGCGACGGGCTGCTCCAGGATCTGCTCGCCATTGGCATGACTCTCCGCGACCTTGAGGCGAAGGCGACGCCGGGCGAGGCGACACGCCTCGCCGCTGCGCGGGAGGCGATCGACGCGGACGTGACGACGGTGCGGGAGTTGATCGGGCGCCTGAGCGCGGCTGCCGCCGTCGCCGCCTAGCGCACCTACGCGGCGCGAGCGCGGGCCGCACCACGGAGCGCGACCAGCCCCTCGACGTTCGAGGGGTGATCACCGGCGAAGGCGCTGCGATGCGCCCACGCCACCTCGCCGCCGGGCTGCACGATGAAGATGCCGCCAAGCTGCGTCTCATCGCCGAGATCGGGATTGCCGAATTGCTGCCGGTGCCCCTGCACGAGCGCCTTCAGCCCCCGGACCGCGACACGTGGATCCATGAATCCCCATCGAGGTGGCCGACGCGCCTCCAGCGCCGCGTACACGTGGCGCTGCGGGTCGGTGAGCACCGGGGTCGCGATCGCGAAGTCCTCGGCGAAGAAGCCCGCCATCTGCGGCGACCCGCTGCCTAGGATCACCAACTCCGCTCCGGCCACGTGGATGTCATCGACGATCTCGCGCAGACGCCCCACCTGCTCCTTGCAGAAGATGCACCCGAAGTGGCGCACCAGCGCCAGCACCACCGGCCGCCCCGCCCACACCGAGCCGAGGCGCACCGCCTGGCCGTCCGGGCGCAGCACCTCCAGGTCGCCTGCGGTGTGCTCGATCGATCCGTCGTTGGTCGTGACTGGCATGGGTCTCCTCGGCGGTTGGTCTGCACTTCCAGTATCACCGCCGCTGCCCCGCAAATCGTGGTGGACTTCCGCACTACGAGGTTTCCGCTATGCCGCCATGCAGGACGAGCGACCTCGCGCCTCGCACACTGGGTACAGACCAATTCCACCCGAAGGATGACCAGCCATGAGCGTGCACCGATTCGACACCACCCACCGCCTCGCCGTGCCGAGGGACGAGGCGTGGCGCTTCTTCTCCGACCCGAGGAACCTCGAGCGGATCACGCCGAAGGAGATGGGGTTCACCATCACCTCCCCCCTGCCGGACGAGGTGTACCCCGGGCTGATCGTGACCTACCGGGTACGCCCGCTCCTGAACGTCCCCGTCACGTGGGTCACGGAGATCACGAGCGTGGTGGAGGGCGAGCGGTTCGTGGACGAGCAGCGCGTCGGCCCCTACTCGATGTGGCACCACGAGCACCACTTCACGACCGTGGCGGGCGGTACCGAAATGCGCGACATCGTCCACTACGCCCTACCGGGCGGGCCGCTCGGCGATCTCGTCAATCATTATGTCGTCGCGCGTCGGGTCGCTGAGATCTTCGCCCACCGCCGCCGGGTCCTCGACCGGATGTTTGGCACGCCGGAGGCGCCCGGCGTCCACGCCATCGCCGGATGATCCCGCGGCTGAAACAGCCTTGAAACAACATCTCTTGTACGATCCGGCCAGTGGCGAGCAGCACCCGAGGCGCGGGCGCAACGCTGTGGCAATGGCGCCCTCGGTGACCATCGCCTAAGATCGAGGCAACAGAAACGCAGGCTAGCCTAGTCCTCTAGAAGAAGAGGAACGGGGGAACCAAGTTAACTGGGGCGTGATCGCCCGTGAGCGCCGTGAGGCGCGCGCGGGGATGCGGGACCTCCACCCGTAGCCCGTCAGCTAACCCCGTCGGCACCGGAAGAAACCCCAAAGAGGGCTTTCCTGACTACGACACTCCGGCCCGCTCGCCCGTCTCGCGCTACCTCCGTCCCGCCGTCCACTCAGGGCGTGCCGGAGATGGTTCCTTCGCCCTCGATCGAGGCATCGACCCCGTGGGGCGTCCGCATCGGCAACCTCGTGCCGATCGTGATCTCGCTCTTCCTCGCGAGCTCCGTCTTCTGGGCGCCGCTGACGAAGACGACCGCCTCGATCTACGCCATCGCGATGACGGTCTTCTTCACCTACTGGGTGCTGCGCTCGTACTCCGTCGCGATCGCGGTCTGGATCGGTCTCCGGCGCATCCGCAAGTGGGAGCGCACCGACTGGGCGGCGAAGTTCGCCGCGTGGCGCGACGAGCGCCCGACCGAGCGCGCTGGCGTTGAGGCCTGGGACTGGGCTCGCCACATCGTGATCATCCCCAACTACAAGGAAGACGAGACCAGCCTCTCCCGCACGGTGGAGGCGATCTCCGACCAGGTGAACGCCAAGCAGGTGATCGTCATCCTGGCGATGGAGGCCCGCGAGCCGGGCGCCAACGAGAAGGCCGCCCGCCTCGTCGAGGCGTACGCCGACAAGCTCGGCGGCATGTTCGCCACGTTCCACCCGTACGGCCTGCCGGGCGACACGCCGGGCAAGGGCTCGAACGAAGCGTGGGCCGCGCGCGAGGCGTTCAGCCGGCTGATCGAGGACGGCGGCGACGACATCCGCCGGTACACGATCACCTCGTGCGACGCGGACGCGCTGTTCCACCCCCGCCACTTCTCCGCGCTGAACTACATGTTCCTCACGGCGCGCGATCGCTACCGCACGTTCTGGCAGCCCACGATCTTCAACAGCAACAACATCTGGGACACCCCCGCGCCCCTGCGCATCCCGGACGGCCTCTCCGGCATCAACCGCACGGCGAACCTCGTCCTGCCGATGAGCCTGAAGTTCCCGACGTCCTGCTACGCACTGTCGTGGGAGATGCTGCACACCGTCGACTACTGGGACGAGGAGGTCATCCCGGAGGACTGGCACATCTACATGAAGTGTTGCTACTCCCTGGGCGACCGCGTCCACGTGGAGGCGCTCTTCCTCCCGCTGGGTAACGACTGCGTGCTGACGGAGAACTACACGAAGACGCTGTTCGCCCACTACGAACAGTCGAAGCGCCACGCCTGGGGCGCCAGCGACATCCCGTACGCGTGGCGTGCGGCGTTCTCGAAGGACCGCAAATGCAGCCTCGGTCGGGGCGTCCTCATCGCGTTCACGGTGACAAAGGTGCATACCTTCTGGTTCGCGCAGTGGTACATCGTGAGCCTCGGGATCATGATCCCGACCAAGCTCGCTGCGATGGGGATCT
Organism: Dehalococcoides mccartyi; assembly: GCA_945888895.1. Classification (GTDB taxonomy): domain Bacteria; phylum Chloroflexota; class Dehalococcoidia; order UBA2979; family UBA2979; genus SHYQ01. Next base: position 10,203 of record CAMDAY010000052.1, read on the forward strand.
CACCGATGCCGCGCTGGTGGACGCACAAGGCCTTCCAGGTGCCCGGCCCCGGCTGGCACCCTGAGAACGCCATGACGTGGGATGGCTGGGCGAACATCGGCACGAAGGCCGGCGTCATCGAGCCGTGGATGTGGCTGAACCTCGTCGGCCTGCTCGTCGCGCTCTGTATCATCCCGCTGTTCGTAATGATCGCGTTCGAGGGACGCACCAGGCCGCCGCGCCCCGCACACGTGAAGGCACATCACCTCGTGTTCCAGTACGCGATGTGGCCCGCGATGATGATCATCACCTTCTTCTGGGCGAGCCTTCCCGCACTGCACGCGCAGTGGCGTCTCGCCACCGGGCAGGGCCTGATCTACATCGTCGCCGAGAAGAACCGACGCTCCGCGCCCGTCGCGCTGGTGCTCCAGACCGCTGACGTGCCGGTGGCCGCACCGCTGCAGGAGAACGCATGACCTCGACCACCGCGCCTGCAACTCAGCTCGAGTGGCAGGAGATGGCCAACAACGACCGCTACGTCATCCGCGATATGGCGATCGACTCGTTCACGCTTTCCGAGACGGTGCTCCACCCGGAGCAGTCGACGAAGGGACACTCCCACCCGTGGCCCGAGGTGTACCTCGGCACGGCGGGCGAGGGCGTCCTCTACCTCGACGGCGATGAGGGCCACCCGCTGGTTCCCGGATCGCGCTACGTAGTGCCCGGCGACGTGCACCACCGCGTGTCGACGGTGACAGGCGTCACCTTCACCTGCGTCTTCGAGGGCCCGCGCCGCTAGCACCTCGATCACACAACGCAACAAGACGAAGGGGGCGACATGGTCGCCCCCTTCGTCT
>CAMDAY010000053.1 GCA_945888895.1 Dehalococcoides mccartyi
TGTCAGCGACGACCACAATGTCCGTCGTCTCGCCGCTGCCGAAGGAGAACAGCCGGAAGACGCCGAGGAAGATCATCGGGAAGGCGAGCGCCCAGAAGATCGCCTGCTTGTCGCGCAGCACCATCTTCAGGCTCGCGCCCAGTAGCGTCCGGGTCATCCGTTCAGCCCCCGTCCGGTGACCGCCAAAAACACGTCCTCCAGCGTCCCAGGCTGCACTGCGAGGTCGATCACCTCGACGCCCCCCTGCGTGGCCAGGTTGGTGAGCGCTGTCGTCACGGCGGGCGCGGACTGCGCGCGCACACGCACGACGCAGCCGTCCGCGGTGCGCTCCTGCATCACCTCAAGGGCACCCGGAATGGCACGCACCCCGGCATCGTCGAGGGGTAGTGCTGTCGTGAGCGTGATGCGGTACGGGGCGTTGAGCCGGCGGATCAGGCCCTGGGGGGTATCCACGGCGACCATCTGCCCGGCGTTCATGAAGGCGACGTGGTCGCAGAGCGCCTGGGCTTCCTCCATGTAGTGCGTCGTCAGCACGACCGTCGCGCCCGACGCGCGCACCTCGCGCACGATCTCCCACAGGTCGTGCCTCGCGTCCGGGTCGAGGCCCGCTGTCGGCTCGTCGAAGAACACGAGCTCGGGGTCGTTCACGAGCGCGGCGACGATGCTGAAGCGTTGCTTCATGCCACCGGACAGCGTCCGCATCCGCGAGTCCGCGCGATCCTCCAGATGGACGCGGCGCAGCAGCGCCATCGGGTCGGCTCGCCGCGGATAAAACGACCCGAACAGTTCGAGGATCTCGCGGAGGGTGAGGTACTGGTGGTAGGAAGACGCCTGCAACTGCACGCCGATGCGTGTCTTCACGGCCTGCGGGTGCTGTGTGACCTCAATGCCGAGGACCGATGCGGTGCCCTCGGTCGCCGGCGTCAGGCCCTCGAGGATCTCGACGAGCGTCGTCTTGCCGGCACCGTTCGGGCCGAGGATGCCGAAGATCTCGCCGCTGGCGACGGTGAAGGAAGGGCCGTCGAGCGCTGTCAGCGTCCCATAACGTTTGACGAGGCCACGTGCGTCAATGACGGGGCTGTCCGTGGCGAGCCCCCTCGTCTGCTCGGGCATCGGCTCCGCTAGCCCTGCACGTCGACGACGCGGAACACGATCGGTCCGGACGGTGCGTTTACGGTGACCTCGTCGCCGATCGCGTGGTTCAGCAGCGCCACACCCATCGGCGAGGCGACGGAGATCTTCCCGCTCGCCGGCTCCACCTCGGTCGGGCTCACGAGGGTGATCGTCTGCTCCTTGTTCGACTTGAGGTTGAGCATCTTTACGACCGAACCCACGTTCGCGCGACCGCCCTTCGAGCTCTCGTCGATGATCACGGCGTTGCGGAGCCGCTGCTCGAGGTCGCGGATGCGGGCTTCGAGGTGCGCCTGCTCGTCACGCGCGGCGTCGAGGGGGGCGTTCTCACGGAAGTCCTTGTCCTGCATCGCGTCGTGAAGCTTCTGGGCGATCTCCGGGCGGTGCGACTTCTCCTCGGCGATCTGCGCCTCCAGGCGCCTGAGGCCGTCGAGGGTCACGTGGTAGGCGTTGCCACCCAGCTCGGCGGCGGCGTTGCGTCCGCGGGCGCCTCCGGCGTTCGGGCCGAGGTGCAGCGCCGGCACGAGGTTTTCGGCCGTGAAGGCAAGGCGGGAGGCGTACGCGAGGAACGACCGCAGCGGCTCGAGGTGCTCCGGCGTCCCGTCGAGGTGCTCCCGGGCGTACTGGACGACGTCAGACGTCGCGACCGCACCCATCTGGCGCTCGTTGCCGAGGAACGCGATGAACTTCTGGACCACCGGCACCTCGTCCCGAGCCTTGTCGGGCTCCGAGGCGAGCGACGCCTCGAAGTGCTTTAGCGCCTCGATCGCAGTGATGCGCTCCGCCATGGGCGGCCTCCGTGGGGTCGTCTGGGAGTAGATCGTTGGTTGAAGTGAAGGTGGGACGCGTTGCCGCCGCTGCCACCACGTTCCAGCAGTCTAGAAGATGTGGGACGCTACCTGTCAACGTGGCAGATGTACTCGACAGTCCCCCGCATGACCGCGCGGCCGATTCGCTCCCCGTCCTTCGGGGCGAGGCGGAGCGTCTCGGCCTGGTGCTGCCCGCACGCGCCATCGAGCGGTTCGAGCGCTACCTCGCGCTGCTCGAGGAGTGGAACGACCGGGCGGGACTGACGGCGATCACGGACTCCGAGACGGCGCAGCGCCGCCACTTCGGCGAGTCGATCGCCCTCGTCGTCGCGCTGCGAGAAGCCGGCGTGCTCCGGGCTGGCGAGGGGGCGCGCGTCGCCGACCTCGGCCCCGGCGGAGGCTTCCCCGGCATTCCGATGGCGATCGTGGAGCCCGCGCTGACTCTCGTCGCGATCGAGTCGCAGGAGCGGCGCTGCGCGTTCCTACGCGTCGTCGCGGAAGAACTCGGGCTGACCGGGGTCTCCGTGGTGCACGCCCGCGCGGAAGAAGCAGGGCGGATGCCTGCGCTGCGCGAATCGTTCGACCTGGTGGTCGCGCGGGCGCTCGCCGCGATGCCGGTGCTCGTGGAGTACGCGCTGCCGCTGCTGCGCACCAGCGGCGTCCTGGCCACGCCGAAAGGCAGCCGGGGGGACGAGGAGCTGGTCGAGGCGACGCGTGCCATCGAGGCACTGGGTGGCGAGCCGCTGCCCCCCGCCGCGCTCCCACTCCCAGAGGACGTGCCGCCCCAGCGCGTGTACCTGGTGCGCCGCACGCGGCCGCTGGACGACCGCTACCCGCGCCGGCCGGGCGTCCCGTTGAAACGACCGCTCTAGGCGGGCGCCGACCGGGCCAGGCCTGTCCACCCTCGAGGCGTCAAGCGCCCGTCGAGGTGGCCGCGTAGGGCGGCCCACCCCTACCCCTCGTGCCTTCTCGCAGAACAGCGCTTCGCGCGGGGCGCGGGAGGGGTTCAGAAAGAGAACCAAGTGTGAGGAGCTGCGCCCCTCACACTCCCGGCGGAATCTGTCAGTCTGCGCGGGGTCCCGGATCGGGTTCCTAAAGGGGCGAAGCCCCAACATTGCACCTCGACGTGCCCAAATGCGGGTACGATGTCGCCAATCCCCGACCGCGCGCCCTGCAGCGACCCTCGTCGAGGAGATGGCATGCTCACGACCTTCCAACGGCTTCGACGCCTGTTCGCTCTTGATCTCCGCGTGCTGGACGAGGTGCGCGTCGACCCCACCGCGACGCTGCCCGCCATCCTCGTCGCCGTCGCAAGCATCGCGATGCTCGGGCTGGGGGGCTGGCTGTGGTGGGTGATGAGCGGACTCGGCGACAAGTGGGCCGTGCTCTTCAAGAGCGTGGTGCTGGGGACGGCCTTCGCGACCGCCGCGTGGGTCGTCTGGTTGATCGTGGCGACGCTGGTGCTGAACCGGCTGGCGAAGATCGCTCTCGACGTTGGGGGACTGCTGCGCGCGGCCGGGTTCGCGTGCGCGCCGCTGGTGCTGGCGCTGCTGATGGCGGCGCGCCCGATCGCGTTCGGCATCGGCATGACGGCGATCGCCGCGTGGGTCGTGACCACACACCTGGCCGTCCAGCGGTCCGCCGGGCGAGCCGGCAGTGAGGTGCTCGTCGCGAACCTCGCGGGATTCGGCGCGTGGGCGGTGATCATGTCGCTGCTCGCCACCGCCACGAACCAGACCGCCCCCGGCCCGTTCCTCGCCGAGTCGATCTGGGAGGCCGTGACCGGCGGCAGGGTCGTGTTCATCCAATAGGCCGCCCCATCCCGCCGCGTCCGAGGCGCCCCGAAATGACTAACGCAGTGCCCGCAGCCACCCCCGAGGTCATCTCCCACCGCACGAACGCCGGCGATGTGCCGGAGAACACGCTCGACGCCGCGATGCGCGACGGCTGCGCGGCCGTCGAGGTGGACGTGCGCGCCACGCGCGACGGGGTGCTCGTGCTGATGCACGACGAAACGCTGGAGCGCATGACCGGCGACCCGCGCCGCCTTGACGCCGTGACGTTGGAGGAGCTGCGTGGCCTCCGCGTCCGCGACCCGCACGGCGTCCTCGACGCGCAGCCGATCCCGACCCTAGCCGAGGCACTCGCGCACCTCGACGGGCGCATCGCGATCGAGATCGACCTGCCGATGCGCGGACTGGAGGCGGCGATCGTCCGCGAGGTGCAGGCGGCGCACGCCGAGGCGTGGACGTGGTTCACCGCCCACCCGCCCGAGGATGCAGCGTTCCTGCACCACGCGTGCCCCGGTGCGCGCACGTACCTCTCGGTCGCCCCGCGCCCGACGTGGGTGCGCGACCTCGAGGATGCGATCGAGGTCGCGACGCGCCTCCGCCTGCACGGGATCAACCCGAGCCTCGAGGCGGTCGCGCCCTCGACCGTGGCGAAGGCGCACGAGCGCGGGCTGGCGGTCGGGGTGTGGACGGTGAACGCCCCGGCGGACATCGAGCGAGCGCTCGACCTCGACGTGGACGCCATCACCACGGACGTGCCGGCGCGCGTGTTCGAGGCGATCCGCCGCCGAGCGCGGAACGACGGCTAGACCGCGAGCCGCGAGGCCTCGTACACTTTCGTGGTCGGCCTAGTCCTCGGATGGGTGCCGCGCGGTGGGGCCGTAGCTCAGTTGGTAGAGCGCTACACTGGCAGTGTCGAGGTCAGGGGTTCGAATCCCCTCGGCTCCACCATTCACATTCCTCGCCCGTCCCTCCTCGACCCCGCCCGCCGGGGTCGCTTCGTGTCCGGCCCCGCCGTCATGATTGCGATGCTCGCTGGACTCGCCCTCAGCCGCGCGGCAGCGCCTCGACACGTCGGCGCACGCCTCGTCCGGTAGCATCGATCACGAGGTGATTCGATGCGCGTGACCCGTGTGCTGCCGATTGCTGTGCTGTTGGTACTCTCCCTGGGGCTCTTCGCCTGCAATTCACCGGTAGCCTCAACGGGTACCCCCGCCCCCTCAGCCACGACCGCGCCCACGAGCACGCCCGGCGTCTCGTCACCCACCGGGACGGCCACCGGCGGCACGGGTGCCGCATCCGGCGCGCAGCCCCGCCCCGTGAACCTCGTGGCGGTGTCGTCGCGCAACTGGACCCGCCCAGTCGAGATGGGGATGTATCCCTCGCCAACTGGCGGGCCCCCGGGCGTCTTCGTCGCCGAGCAAGAGGGCGTCATCTACAACGTCAGCGGCGACCAGGTCACGCCGATCCTCGACCTCACCGACCGCGTGCTGCGCTCAGGCAACGAGGAGGGGCTGCTCTCGGTCGCCCTCGACCCGGCGTTCGCGAACAACCGTTATGTCTGGGTGTACTACTCCGCCGGAAGCCCTCGACGCACCGTGCTCGCACGGTTCACGCGGAACGCGGCGGGAGGCGCGATCGACAAGGTGAGCCAGTTGGTCGTCCTCGAGTTCGCGCAGCCGTACGCGAACCACAACGGCGGGGCGATCCGCTTCGGGCCGGACGGGATGTTGTACCTCGGACTCGGGGACGGCGGATCGGCGGGCGACCCGCAGGGCAACGGCCAGAACCTCGGCGTCCTGCTCGGCAAGATCATCCGCATCGACGTGCGCAACGCCTCCACCAGCCAGCCGTACGTCGTGCCCTCAGACAACCCGTTCGTGTCGAGGGACGGCGCGCGACCGGAGATCTGGGCCCACGGGATGCGCAACCCGTGGCGCATGAGCTTCGACGCCACGACCGGCGCGCTCTGGGTCGGCGATGTCGGACAGAACGCCGCCGAGGAGATTGACCTGGTGACGAAGGGCGGCAACTTCGGCTGGAGCATCACCGAGGGCGACCGCTGCTACAAGCCGTCCAGCAACTGCGACCGCACAGGCCTCGTCGCCCCGATCACCTCGTACGGCCACGAAGGCGGCCGCTGCTCCGTGGTGGGGGGCATGGTCTACCGAGGCACCACGGTGCCCGAGATCCTCGGTTCTTACGTGTACGGCGACACCTGCTCGGGCGAGATCTGGGCGATCAACGCCGCCCGCCCGCAGGCGCCTCTGCTGATCGCCAACGGGGTGAAGAACATGACCTCCTTCGGCCTCGACGCCGAGGCCGAGATCACGGTGCTCTCGTTCGGCCAGCCGATCCGGCGGCTCACCTCGAAGTAGCACGACGCCGTTCCGCCTCGAACCGCTACCGGGTACGCTCACTCCCGATCGGCTCATGCGCGGGATACCCGCGCCGCCGACACAGACCTGCGGGCACCGAGGAGGCGCCGCCGATGATGCCCGGATTGATCGTGCTGTTCGTCGCCTACGTCGCGCTTACCGCGTGGCAGGCGCGCCGTGCCCTCCGCGCCCCCCTGGCGACACGGCAGGCCGAGGCAATCCGCTTCCTCATCGTCAGTTTCCTCGGCGTGCCGATCGCCGTGGCGATGATCCTCGCCCTCTAGCGGGGGCGCTGTAACTGGGGCGCTGTAGCGCTCCGGCGGCGCGATTCGATACCCTGAACGTCATCGCAGTTCGAGGAACGCCACATGCACGTCCCGCCCGTCCTGCCCACGGCTCGGCTCGTCCTTACCTAGGCGGCGTCGCCAGCAGCGACGTCGCCCGCCCGGATCACGGGCACGGCCGAACACGTAACGGATCGCCAGACGGGACCCTCGCATGACCTCCGACACGACTTCTGACACCGGACGCGGCGAGCGCTACGCACCTCGATCGATCGAGGTGGCGTGGCAGGCCCGCTGGGAGCGCGACGACCTGTACCGCACCCCCGACCACGTCGAGGGCCGCCCGAACCGCTATCACCTGACGATGTTCCCATACCCCTCGGGCGACCTCCACGTGGGGCACTGGTTCGCGATGGCGCCGTCCGACACCCTCGCGCGGTACTTCCGCATGCGCGGCCACAACGTGCTGTTCCCGATGGGCTTCGACGCCTTCGGCCTGCCGGCGGAGAACGCCGCGCTGAAGGGTGGCCTGCACCCGGCCGACTGGACGCGCGGCAACATCGAGCGGATGCGCGGCCAACTGAAGAGCATGGGCGCGACGTTCGACTGGTCGCGCGAGGTAAACACCAGCGCGCCCGAGTACTACAAGTGGACGCAGTGGTGGTTCACGCAGCTCTTCAAACAGGGGCTCGCGTACCGCAAGTACGCCGCGGCCAACTGGTGCCCCTCCTGCAACACCACGCTCGCCAACGAGCAGGTCGTCGACGGCCGCTGCGAGCGCTGCGACACCCTGGTCGAGCAGCGCGCGATGGAACAGTGGTTCTTCGCGATCACGAAGTACGCCGAGGAGCTGCTGCACAACGAGGAGCTCGACTGGCCCGAGCACGTGAAGACGATGCAACGCAACTGGATCGGCCGCTCGGAGGGCGCCGAGGCTGCGTTCGCCCTCGAGGCCCCGACGGCAGACGGCGTCGACGAGATCCGCGTGTTCACCACGCGCCCGGACACGCTCTACGGCGTGACGTTCATGGTGCTGGCGCCGGAGCACCCGCTGGTCGCGCAGATCACCACGCCCGACCACCTCGACGAGGTGCGCGCCTACCAGGAGCGCGCGAGCCACGCGACGGAGATCGAGCGGCTGTCGACGGAACGCGAGAAGACCGGGGCGTTCACCGGAGCGTACTGCGTGAACCACCTCACCGGCGACCGCGTGCCGATCTGGGTCGCGGACTACGTGCTCGCCTCGTACGGCACAGGCGCGGTGATGGCCGTGCCCGCGCACGACCAGCGCGACTTCGAGTTCGCGAAGAAGTACGACCTGCCGATCAAGGTCGTCATCTCCCCGCCCCCGATCGATGGGGTGCCGTGGGACGGGGCCGAGCTCGACGAAGCGTGGACCGCCGAGGGCACCCTCGTGGGCTCGCAGCAGTTCGACGGCATGGCGAACGTCGAGGCGAAGAAGGCTGTCGCCAACCACATGGCGGAGCACGGCTGGGGCGGCTCGACGATCAACTACCGCCTGCGCGACTGGCTGATCTCGCGCCAGCGGTACTGGGGCGCGCCGATCCCGATCGTGTACTGCGACGACTGCGGCACCGTCACGGTGCCCGAGGATCAACTGCCCGTCGAGCTGCCGTACGACGTGGAGTTCGTCCCGACCGGCCAGTCGCCCCTCGCGCTGTCCGAAGAGTTCGTCCACACGACGTGCCCACAGTGCGGCAAGCCCGCGCGGCGCGAGACGGACACCATGGACACGTTCATGTGCTCGTCCTGGTACTACATGCGCTACCCCGACTCGCAGGACGCCGAGGCTGCGTTCTCACGTGCGTCTGCAGACACCTGGCTTCCCGTCGACCAGTACACGGGCGGCTCCGAACACGCGACGATGCACCTGCTCTACGCGCGCTTCTTCTACAAGGTCGCGCGTGACCTCGGCCTCGTGCCGGGCGATGAGCCGTTCACGCGCTACTTCTCGCAGGGCCAGATCCTCGGCCCGGACGGTCGCCGCATGTCGAAGTCGCGCGGCAACGTGGTCGCGCCCGACGACCAGGTCGAGAAATGGGGTGCGGACACCTTCCGCGCATACCTCATGTTCCTCGGCCCGTGGGACCAGGGTGGGCCGTACGACGTCGACAGCATCGTCGGCGTCTCGCGCTGGCTGAACCGGGTATGGAACGTCGTCACCGACCCGCCCGCCCTCGTCGACGACGCCGCACGAGGCAAGGCGCTGCGCCGCTCTGCGCACGCCACGCTGCAGAAGGTGACCGAGGACCTCGAGGCCAAGCGCTTCAACACCGCCATCGCGGCGATGATGGAGCTGACAAACGACATGCAGCGCCTGCGCGACGAGGGCACCGCCGACGAGGCGGCGTGGATCGACGCCGTGCACCTGCTGACGCTGATGCTCGCGCCGCCCTGCCCGCATCTCGCCGAAGAACTCTGGCATCGCGTCCCGCGCATCACGACAGGCGCGGCATGGTCCGTGCACCATCAGTCGTGGCCCGACTACGATTCCGCCGCGATCGTGCGCGACACCGTGGACCTCGTCGTCCAGGTGAACGGCAAGGTGCGTGACCGCATCGAGGTCGCCACCGACGCCGACGAGGCGGCGGCGCGAGCCACCGCCGAGGGCGCCCCGCGCATCGCGGAGCAGCTCGACGGCAAGGACATCGTGCGCGTGATCTACGTGCCCGGGCGGCTGCTGAACTTCGTGGTCAGGTAGTGACGAGCACCCGCGCGGTGTCCTCGATCCGGCACCTGCTGCTCGTAGGCGGCGTCGCGCTCATCGCCCTGCTGGGCGTGGGGTGCCTCGACCGGCCGGGGCCGCGTCCCGACCGCGGCACCGCGCAGGGCGCGACGGTGGTCTCGTTCCGCACGGCGGACGGCGTGACGCTCAACGGCCGACTCTGGGCGCGGGATCCTCGCCGCGTCGTGATCTACCTGCACAAATACCGAGGCAACCAGTCGACGTGGTGGCCCATCGCCGCGGAGGGCTCGCCGACCGACCCGTCCGCGCTCACCCTGGACTTCCGCGGCCACGGAGCATCCGAGGGCGACGCCGATGAGGTGAGCAGCACACCGGAGGACGCCGAGGCCGCACTCGCGTTCGTGCGCGAGCGTGGCTACCAGCGCACGGTGATCGTCGGGGCGGGGATGGGTGCTGCGGCGGGGATGGTCGCTGCGGCAGACGACCCCACGACCGGGATCCTGGGCCTGTCCGCCCCGAGCGCGTTCGCCGACCTCGAGCCGGTGAGGCTCGCGCACCGCTTCGAGCAGCGCATCGGACTGATCGCGACGGACGGCGACCTGTCGGCGAAACAATCGATCGCCGAGTTCCGCCTGCACGCGGCGATTTCTTCGGCGCGCATCGTCACGCTCAGGGGCACGGACCACGGCGAGGGCATGCTCGTCGGCCAGCGCGGCCGCGAGGCGACCGCCGCCTTCCGGCGGCTGATTGCGGAGCTCTGGCAGTCCTAGCGCGGTCGAGGTGGACCGTCCGCCGCGCCGCGAAGCCCTACTCGTCGAAGTCGTCGTCGATACGTCCCCGGGAGCGCTCCTCCCGCGGCGTGTCGCGTCGAGGCGGGAGCACCGCGTCGTCATCGAGCGGCTCGTTGTCGAAGTCATCGATGATCGCGGGGGCCGGCTGCTGGATCACCTCGCGCCGGCGCGGGCGGAGCAGGTTCTCCAGATCGTCATCGGGATCCTGATCGCGCCGCAGCGGGACCGGGCGGGCCGGGCGCGATTCGGTTGCGGAGTCATACGCCGGCTCGTCGTACGTGTCTTCGTCCTCGAACTCCGGCTCGGGCATCGCCTCGCGGCGGGCGGGCGCCTCGCGCACGATCGGCGCGGCAGCGGTGTCGCGACGCAGCGTAGGCGCCTGCGGCTCGAGCTGGTCCATCCCGTTACGCACGCTGCCGACGAATGCCTCGAGCTGACGGTTGAGCCGTCCGAGCAGGTCGCGGGCGTAGTCGTCCGCGGCGGCCATCTGCTCGCGCGCGATCTGCCGCGACTCGTTGATGCGCTGCTGGATGTCCGCGTTCGCCTCTGCGATACGGTCCTCGAGGCGTGCCTCCGCCTCGTGCGCGATCTCCTCGGCGCGCTGACGCGCCGCCTGCGTGATCTCGTTCGACTCCACGAGGCGCGCGGCTCGCTCCTCCGCCTGCGCGAGCAGGATGCGCCCTTCCTCCTCGGCCTCGCGACGGATCGCCTCGCGGTGCGCGACGATGTCCTGCGCCTCGCGCACCTCCTGCGGGACGGCGATGCGCATCTGGTCGACGACGTCGAGGAGACGACGGCGGTCCAGGATCGCGCGGTTGCCGATCGGCATCTTCTGGGCGCTGGCCACCAGCTCTTCCAGACGATCGACCAGGTGCAGCAGATCCATGTTCAGCCTCCTCGCGAAGCGCGCCGTTACTGCTTGGCGAACTTCTTCTGGATCGCCTCGTTCACCCCGTCCGGGACGAACTCGGTCACTTCGCGGCCGAAGCTCGCCAGCTCGCGGATGCGACTGGCGCTGACGAACAGATGCTCCAGCGCGGTCATCATGTACACAGACTCGATGTCCGCAGCCATGTTGCGGTTCATCAATGCCATATCGAACTCGTACGTGAAGTCCGCGAC
>CAMDAY010000054.1 GCA_945888895.1 Dehalococcoides mccartyi
AGCGTGGTCGCGCTGGACGAAGTGGTCGCCAGCGATATCGGCCTGAGCGTCGGGCGAGGCCTCTACGTCACCTCGGTGCAGCCGTCGTCCGCGGCGGCGCGTGCCGGCGTCGTGGCGGCCGAGGCGGCCCCGGTTCGCACGACGGGCGCGGCGGCGACGCCCGGCAAGGGCGGCGACGTGATCGTCTCCATCGATGGCCGGGAGACGAAGACCTTTGTCGATCTCGCACGCGCCATCGACAACACGGAGGTCGGCAAGAGCGTGACGATCACCGTGCTGCGCAACGGCCAACGGATGAACCTGACCGCGCAGCTCCAGCCCTGGGACCTGCGCGCTAACTAGCGTTCTCGCGCGTCCCTGGCACGAACGACCCCGCGCTCGACGGGGTCGTTCGTGTCCATCGAGTGTCGAGGCCCGCATGTTCCGCACGCGGCGGTCCAGCCCTGAGTTTGCTAGAGAAGCGGCTCGGGTAGGAGCAGTGGGCGGCCCGCGACCACGAGGTACGCCCGCTGCGCCGCCTGCGACACCTGCTGGTTCACACGTCCAAGGACATCGCGATAGGCCCGTCCCAGCGCGTACGGCGGCACGAGGCCATCGCCCACCTCGTTCGTCACCACGAGGGACGGCCCGCGGCGCGTCGATACCACGTCGAGGAACGCGGCGACATCGCGCATGAGCGTCTCCTCGAACGGTGCGAGGACGGCGGGCGTTGGCTCGTCGTCGCGGAGCGCGAGCAGGCGGTTCGAGGTCCACACGGCAATGCAGTCCAACAGCAGCACGTCCGCAGCGGGCACCTCGCGGCCGATGGCGGCGAGGTCTGCGCCGGCCTGGAGCGTCCGCCAGGACGACGGGCGGCGCGCCTGGTGGCGGGCGACGCGGTCGCGCATCTCGTCGTCGAGCGGTTCGAGGGTGGCGATATAGGTCACAGAGAGCGCGGCGTGGAGTGCCAACGACTCAGCGAATGCGCTCTTGCCGCTCCGCGCGCCGCCGGTGATGAGCGTCAGATCGCCCATCGCTAGGAGAGCAGCAGCGGGGCGATCCACCCCTTGTTCGCGGCGGCGAGCAGCGACATCCACACCACCACCTGCGCCACCTCGATCCCCGCGCCGAAGACGTCGCCGGTGACGCCATCGAGCATCCGTGCCGCGGCACCCGCGAGGATCACCGCGCCGACAGCGGCAACGAGCACCAGCACAAGGCCCGGCGCGCCGAAGAGCGCGATCGCCGTGCCGACGGCAATCACCGTCGCGAGGGGTGCGGCCACCGGCCAGAGCCCTTGCTGCATCGCATGCCCGAGTCCTCGAGGCCGCGCGGGTTGGAAGATGACGCCGACGGGGACGACGCTCCAGCGCGCGAGCACCGGTCCGAGCAGCAGCGCCGAGGTGCGCACGGGCTCCGGCAGCGACGACAGCACGGCCCACTCCGCGAGCAGCACGAGCACCAACGCCATGACGCCTGCCGGCCCGGTGTTGCCCTCGCTCATCACGCCGAGGCGCGCGGCGCGGTCGCCTTGCACGGCCATGCCGTCCGCCGTGTCTGCGACGCCGTCGAGGTGCAGCCCACCCGAGGCGAGTGCGAGCAGAGCGACCAGGAGCACGGCGGTCGGGCCGGGCGGCAGGAGCTGGGAGAGCCCGCGGTCGGCCACCACGAGCATTGCGCCGATGAGCAGACCGGCGAGTGGGTACCAGCCGAGCGCTTCCGCGAACACGCGGTCGTCGTAGGTCTGCACGCGACGCAGCCGCAGCGGCGTGAGGAATTCGAACGCGATGAGTGCGCCACCCAGGTACCGCGAGAGCACGTTCACTTACGCCTCCGGCTCGACGACGACGTCGGAGTCGGTCACGCCCGCCTCGGAGAACGTCGCCATCTCGTCGAGCAGCCGGCAGGCGGCGACGCACAGCGTCATGCCCAGCGCGGCGCCCGACCCCTCGCCGAGACGCAGCCCGAGGTCGAGCAGCGGATCGAGTCGGAGGTGTTCAAGGGTCGCGGTGTGCCCCGGCTCCGACGAACGGTGCGAGGCGATCACGAACGACCCCGATGCGGGCGCGATCGCCGTGGCGATCAGCGCGGCGGCGCCGGAGATGACACCGTCCATCAGCACCGGCATGCGCGCGGCAGCCGCGCCGAGGTACACGCCCGCCAGCACACCGACCTCGAACCCGCCGACGGCGGCGAGGAGGCCCACGCCGTCGGTCGCGTCGGGTCGATGCAGCGCGAGGGCGCGCTCGATCGCCTGCACTTTGCGCTCGTGGTGCGCGTCGTCGATGCCCGTGCCTCGCCCCGTCACCGCGCGTGGAGGGTGGCTGGTCGCGACGGCGATGATCGCCGCCGCGGAGGTCGTGTTGCCGATGCCCATCTCACCCGCCGCGATGATGTCCGCGCCGTCCTTAGCGCGTTCGCGCGCGACGAGGGCGATGCCCTCCGCGACCGCCTGCTCGGCGAGCGCGCGCGTCATTGCAGGTTCCACGGTCATGTCGCGCGTGCCGGGCGCGAGGCGCAGCCGCAGCAGGCGAGGATCCTCGGGCGTTTCGCGTGCGACGCCGGCGTCGACCACCAGGACGCGCGCCCCGGCATGCGCAGCGAGGACGTTGATCGCCGCACCGCCCGCGAGGAAGTTCGCGACCATCTGCGCGGTCACCTCAGTCGGGTAGGCGGAGACGCCCTGTGCTGTGACGCCGTGATCCCCCGCTGCGACGACGATCAGCCGGCGGTCAAGCTGCGGGCGCGCCTGTCCGGTGATCCCGGCGATGCGTGCGGCGAGTGCCTCGAGGCGTCCGAGCGCGCCGGGCGGCTTCGTCAGGTCGTCCTGGCGCCGGTCGGCCGCCTCGATCGCGGCCGCGTCCGCGCCGCCGATCGAGGCGACGGTCTGGGCGATCAGCGCTGCGGGGTCGGAGACGAACATCGCTACCTCGACGGAAACGTGCGGCGGAGACCGCTGGCACCCGAGTGTACCCGGGACATCGCCTCGGTACCGAGCGTCCGTCGCGCAGCGGGCGATACTGTCCTCATATGAACGACTACTACGCGCAGGCGCCGGAGCTCTACGACGAGACCGCTCGAGGCATCCCCGGTGATGTCGAGTTCTACCGCGAACTCGCCGTCGCCTCCGGCGGACCGGTCGTCGAGCTGGGCGTCGGCACGGGCCGCATCGCGATCCCGACGGCGCAGGCCGGCGTCGAGATGATCGGGATCGATCTCGTCCCGGAGATGCTCGAGGTCGCGCGGGCCCGCGCGGCGGCGGCAGGCGTGTCCTCGAGGCTGCGACTGGTGCAGGGCGACATGCGGTCGTTCGTCCTCGACTCGCTGGTCCCGCTGGTGACGATTCCGTTCCGCTCGTTCTTACATAACATCGACGATGCCGACCAGCAGGCAACGCTCGCGGCGTGCCACCGGGCGCTGCGGCCTGGTGGTTGCCTGGCGCTCAACGTCTTCAACCCCGACCTGGGGATCATCGAGCGGTGGTCAGGGAAGAGCACTCGCCACTACGAACCGTTCGATGCCGCCGGGCGGGTCGAGGCGCACCACGACTTCCGGCCGCAGCCGCGCACGGTCACCTCGAAGTTGCGGTGGTACCAGGGCGGGGCAACCCGGCGGGGAGCACTCACCCTCCGCTACGTCACCCGCGAGGAGATGGAGCAGTTGCTGGGGAACGCGGGCTTCGAGGTGGAGGCGCTGTACGGCGACTGCCATCGGGCCCCGTTCAGCCCATCCTCGACGGAGCTCGTATTCATAGCGCGGCGGTAACGCCGCCTGGTAAAGAGCAGGTAAGGATTCTCCTCATCAATGCCGATAGTGGCAGAAATGAGGGTTGACATGTCCTTTCGCGCAAGTATGATCTTGTCGTCACAAGCACGAACCGTTCACAGGTGTGATTGGTACGCGTAAAGTGACAAGTAGCAGCCAAATCTTCGTCGAGAGCGGCGAAGACCGGGGGACCCAACGACTGGGGTGAATCCTTCCAACCGCGGAAGGACGGGCGCTTCTGAACCAGCCCGAACCCGACAGCTAACCTCGGCGGCTCACTGGATCAGCCCAACCCGGCGGGATGCCGGCGCAAGAACCTCCAAGAAGGAGGGTGGCAGTGCTGAACAGTGCTCCTCCCAAGAACTGCCCGCGTTGTCGCGGACTCATGATTATCGAAGACGACTGGTACGGTAAGTTCGGTACCTGCGTCGCCTGCGGCTACGTTCACGAGAACGAACGCTGCAACCCTGAGGACCTCGTCGAGGAAGAGCGTCTGGCTGCTGGCAAGCAGCGCCGCCGCCAGCCCTCGCACGGCAAGCTCCGCCTCTAAGCCTCGCCCCGCCTCGGCGGGCTGCGCCTAGAACATCGGTCGAGCGCACCTGCTATGGCGCCCCTGCGAAGGGGGGCCACAGCTCCGTGTCCACGATCGGCAACGGCTTCCGAAGTCACATGCTTGCTCGTATGCTGCGTCGGCAGCGCGACCGCGCGCAGAGATGGGGACCAGATGTCATTTGTCCGCGTTACCTACGTCGTCCCGCGCGATGGTCAGGTGGAGCGTGTGAAGGAGCAGCTAACCAAGCTCTCCGCGTACTTCGCCACCCAGCCCGGCTACATCGAGGGTTACCTCTTGCTCTCGCACCCGTATGCGAATCCGCCGGCACTCGGCCGCTTCGGCGCCTGGGAGAGCGACAAGATGGCGGAAGAGGCGGCGCAGGCCGAACACGGCATGGCCCTCCGTGCCGAGTTGCTGCGACTCGTCCACGAAGAGTCGCACCTCGAGCTCACGTTCGTCGGCCAGCGAGACGCCGGGGCCAAGTAGGGGCTTACAGCCGATCGTCGGTACAACCCCGACCTCGCGCCCGTGAAGACACGAGGTCGGGGGTGATACCGCCCGAGGTGTAGGGAGCAACTCCCACCATCCACGGGTTTCTCCTCATAGGGAGCGTCGGGTTCCGACCGTAATCTCGGCCGGTGACCTGCGACGAGACCTTCGAGGAGACCCTGATGGGTGACGATGCAACACAGCTCCATGTGCTGACCCCGGGGATCCTGGCCTGTGTACATCACTGGCTGCTGGGGGAACCGGTGAACAACCAGGTCGCCGACGCCAACGCTAAGGCTGCGGCACGCCCCGCCGACCGCCCCGCCCTCCCGGCGCGCCTCTTTACCCTCGACCGCCCCGGTAGCTAGCTCGGACGGGGCGGAGCGCCCTCGAGGCGAGCACGGTCGGAGTGGCCGTGTGGGGCGGCCCACCCCTCCCCCTCCCGGCGCGGGAGGGGTGAGAAGCGGAATCGAGTGTGAGGAACTGCGCCCCTCATACTCCCGGCGGAACTCGATGTGGCCGCGCCAGGTCGATGCGAGTGATACGCACCGTTCCTGAGGAGCACGGCCTTCATCGCTGGATCCGTCGGATCCGGGATGCTCGAAGGGGCGAAGCCCCTTCGTTTCCATCCCCCTCCCGCGCCGGGAGGGGGCAGGGGGTGGGCCGCCCCACGCTGCGACACCGACGCCAACTCGCGCCGAGAGCGCTTCGCCCGCGCCGCCACCTCGACACCGCTCGCGGCCAAGGGCACTCCACCGGGCCGACGGAACCTGCGAAGTCGCACACTTTGTTTACACTTGGATCGCGGATCGTGAATCGCCGCGCGGGATGCTTCTTCTCAGGAAGGGGCCGCGCCCGCACGACGAGGTTCGTGAATCAAGCAAGTGGTGGGAGCGGTTGCGAACCTCGGCGCACAGTCTTCGGACCATGCGGGCCGGCCCCGACCTGAATCCTCTCCCTCCTCCTCATACCCACTGGCGGCACCACATGCCCGCGAAAATCTTGGTCGCTGACGACGAGCCCAACATCGTCAAGCTCCTCCACCTCTACCTCCGCGAGGAGGGTTACGAGATCGTCGCCGCGCGCAACGGACGCGAGGCACTCGAGCGCTTCCGCGCTGAGTCGCCGGATCTCGTGCTGCTCGACCTGATGATGCCCGAGCTCGGCGGCTTCGAGGTCTGTACGGAGATCCGACGCGAGTCCGACGTTCCGGTGATCATGCTCACCGCGCGCACCGACGATGTCGACAAGATCGTCGGCCTCGAGATGGGCGCGGATGACTACATCACCAAGCCCTTCAACCCGCGCGAGGTGGTTGCGCGCGTGAAGGCGAACCTGCGTCGTCGCGACTGGGACAAGAGCGACCATGGCGATGAGCCCGAGCGCGCTGCCGTCACGATCGCCGACCTCACGCTCGACCCGTCGAGCCGCGACGTGATGGTCGCGGGTGAGCGCGTGCGACTCCGTCAGCGCGAGTTCGATCTCCTCGAGGCGTTCATGCGCCACCCGAACGTCGCGCTGGACCGCGAGCGGCTCCTGTCGATGGTGTGGGGCGAGGACTTCTACGGCGACGCCCGCACGATCGATGTGCACGTCGCGTGGCTGCGCGACAAGCTGAAGCAGGCACGACCGAAGATCGAGACGGTGTGGGGCGTCGGCTACAAGCTCATCCCGGGAACGGAAGCCCCGTAGGCTGATGCTCAGGAGCTTCAAATCCCGTCTCCTGGCGGGTCTCGCCGTCGTCATCGTCCTGAGCCTGTTCCTCTCAGCCTCGGCGTTCGTCCTGCTGCTCCGGCAGCAGCAGACGGAGTCTGCCCAGCAGCGCATCGGCCTCCTCGTCGGCCCGCTGACGGAGGGCGCGCGCAACATGGAGCTGCGTGGGTGGACCACGCAGACCATGCGCGAAGTCCTGTCGGAGATCGGGCGCGACTACAACATCCGCATCCTGCTGATGGACAGCACGTCGCGCGTGATCCTCGACACCGACCCGCGCCAGACGCTGCTTGGCGAGCAACTCCCGCTTGAAAAGGCCCTGCCGGTCGCCAGTAACCCGCGCATCCAGGCGTTTCGCACCCAGCGCTTCGTCGCGCACGGCGACGACCTCTACTTCTTCACCGCGGGCGAGCAGCGTCGAGGGGTGATGGACGCGCCACAGACCACCGCGAACAGCCTCGTCGTCGCGGTCCCCGCCGCAGATGTGACGGCGGCGTGGTGGCGGCTGATGAAGCCGCTCGCGCTTGCCGGCGCGGGCTCCGGCGTGGTCGCCGTCATCTTCGCGTCGCTGTTTGCCTCCAGGATTACGAACCCGATCGCTCAGGTCACGCGCGCATCGCAGGCGATGGCACGCGGCGACCTGAGCCAGCGGATCGACGTGGACGGCGATGACGAGGTGGGGCGCCTCGCGCAGGCGTTCAACGACATGTCGGACCAGGTGAGTCGCAGCAACCGTGCCATGCGCGACCTGCTGGCGAACGTCTCGCATGAGCTGCGCACCCCGCTCACCTCGATCCAGGGGTTCTCGCAGGCGCTGATGGACGGCCTGTCCGGCGACCCCAAGGACGTGGGCGCCGTGATCAACGAGGAGGCCGACCGCATCCGCCTGCTCGTGGACGACCTGCTCTACCTCTCCGAGATCGAGTCCGGCGCGCTGCGCCTCGACCTCGACCAGGTCGATGTGGACGCGCTGATCGAGGGCACCGTGCTCCGGTTCCGCTTCGCGGCGGAGCAGGCGAACGTCTCGCTCCGCACGCAGCTCGAGGGTGAAAGCATCCGCGCCGATGGTCGCCGCCTGGAGCAGGTGCTCGCGAACCTCGTCGACAACGCCATCCGCTTCGCGCCCGAAGGGACCGACGTCACGCTGTCCTCGAAGCGCGTCGCGCGCGGTGTGCTGATCGAGGTCCACAACGGCGGCGAGCCGATCCCGGCGGATCAGGTGGAGCGCGTGTTCGATCGCTTCTACCAGGTGGACGCCTCGCGCAGCGCGGGGCGTCACCGTGGCCTCGGCCTATCGATCGTGCACGAACTCGTGCAGGCGCACGGCGGCACCGCCTCCGCCGAGTCGTCCGCCGAGGCAGGCACGACGATGTCGGTGTTCCTCCCGACGCGGGGCCCGGTCATCGAGGGCCCGCGCGCCGAGTCGCGCCCGGACGTCACGCCCTCGCGCACCCCGCCCTTACCGCCGACGGCCGCACCTGCCGAGGATCACGCGTGAGCTATATCCAACGGAATCTGCTGCCGCTTATCGTCGCGATGCTCGCCAACGTGGCGATCATCATCGGCATCGGCACGGTGATCGTGCGGATGACTGCCAGCGACGAGATCACGGAGGCCCAGTTCGAGCGTGAACTCGCGCGGCGCCTGGACGGCGCGTTGCGTGGTGCGAATGCGACGCTCGGCGTGCAGATGGACGACGCACTGAAGGTGACCGGAGTGCTGCCCGAGGGCGCCGGCGCCGCGGCCGGCGTGAAGGCCGGCGACCAGCTCCTCGCCATCAACGGCAACGACGTGAAGACCGTCGATGAAGCCCGCACGCGCCTTGCCGCCGTCCCCGCGAGCACGGAGTTCACCGTCACCGTGCGTCGCGAGGGCGCGCGCGTTGACCTCAAGGCGACCAAGGGTGCCGCCATGACCGACCTCGGCGGCCTCTTCCAGCGCCTCACCGAGCGCGCCCCCCAGTTCGGTCGAGGCCGCCCCGCTGCAGAAGCCACGCCTCCGTCGTCGCCACCCACGCAAGGACCGGTCCTCGGCGTGTCGTTGCAGCCGGTGGGCGGGGGTGGCCTCCGCGTGCTGACCGTCATGCCGAACAGCCCCGCCGCCACCGCCGGCGTGATCGCCGACGACATCATCGTCTCCGTCAGCGGTCGTCCCACCAATACCGTCGAAGGTCTGCAGACGATCCTGCAGTCCGCCGGGCCCGGTGCGTCGGTCCCCTTCGCCGTGAAGCGCGGCGACCAGCAGCTCACCCTGACGGCGCTGCTCTCACCTCGGACGTAGCGTCGATCGCAGACCCTCACCCCAACCCTCTCCCACTTTGTGGGCGAGGGAGCCAGATCAGAACCCTCGCCCACGCAGTGGGAGAGGGCAGGGTGAGGGCTTCCGGATCGGGGATCCTCAAAGGGCGAAGCCCTTTGAACTTCATCCCCCTTCCCGCGCAGGGAAGGGGGCAGGGGGATGGGCGCCCTGCAGTTAACCTCGAACGTCACTCGCGTGATGCATCCGCGCGCGGGCTCTCCGCCAGCGTGCCGCGCAGACCTACGCGCGCACGCCCCATCGCATTACCCAGTACTCGTACGCATCCTGCAGCGCCAGCCACGACGCCTCGATAACATCCGTCGAGGCGCCGACGGTGCGCCAGCGGTGGATGCCGTCGGACGACTCCACGAGCACGCGCACCGCTGCGTCCGCGCCCGCGGTCGTGTTGATAATGCGCACCTTGTAGTCGGACAGGTGCACCTCGGCGATGCCGGGGAACACCTCCGTCAGCGCCTTGCGCACGCCGGCGTCGAGGGCGGACACCGGGCCATTGCCGTCCGCGGCGACTTGCGACAGGTGCTCGCCCACGCGCACCTTCACCATCGCCTCGGCCTGCATCTCGCTGCGGTCGCCCGGCCCCACGAGGTGCTTGCGGCGCTCCACGATCAGGAAGTCCTCCAGCGCGAACGGCGACACGTACCCATCGAGGCTGCGGCGCACGAGCAGCTCGAACGACGCCTCCGCGCTCTCGTACGCCGCGCCCAGTGCCTCGCGCTGCTTCACCTGCTCGAGGGCGTGCGCCGCCTGCGCGTCCGTCAGTTCGAGGGCGACGCCCTGCTCGCGCAGCTTCTCGATGATGTTGCGGCGGCCGGAGAACTCCGACACCAGCACGCGCTCGGTGTTGCCGACGCGCAGCGGGTCGACGTGCGTGTACGAACCGGGCGACTTCGTGATCGCGGCGACGTGCAGTCCCGCTTTGTGCGCGAACGCGCCCGTGCCGACGTACGGCTGCTGCGGGTCCGGTACGAGGTTGGCGATCTCCTGCGCGAAGTGTGCCGTCTCGGTCAGCCTCGCCAGCTGGTCGTCGGTGACGACGCGGAGGCCCATCTTCAGCTGGAGGTTGGCGATCACGGAGACGATGTTCGCGTTGCCCGTGCGCTCGCCCCAGCCGTTGAGGCACGCCTGCACCTGCGTCGCACCCTCCTGCACTGCCAGCACGGTGTTGGCGACGGCCATGTCCGTGTCGTTGTGGCAGTGGATGCCGATGCGGCACGCGACGGCCGCGCGCGCGGCGTTCACCGCCGCGATGATCTCGCTTGGCAGCGCCCCGCCGTTGGTGTCGCAGAGCGTGACCGTCGAGGCGCCCGCGCGCTCCGCCGCCCGCAGCGAGTCGATCGCGTATGCCGGGTCGCTGCGGAAGCCGTCGAAGAAGTGCTCCGCGTCGAATACGACCTCGCGCCCCTGCGTGACGAGGTACGCGACGGAGTCGCGGATCATCGCGAGGTTCTCTTCCTCGGTCGTCCCGAGCACCTCGCGCGCCTGCACCGACGAGGACTTGCCGACCAGCGTCACGACCGGTGTCTGCGCGTTCAGCACCGCGAGGATCGCGGCGTCCGTCGCTGCGTCACCGCCCGCGCGCCTCGTGGACCCGAAGGCGACAAGCTTCGCGTGCTTGAGGTCGAGGTCACGCGCGCGCTCGAAGAACTCGGCGTCCTTGGGGTTCGAGCCGGGGTAGCCGCCCTCGATGTAGTGCACGCCGAGGTCGTCGAGCTTCTGCGCGATCAGCAGCTTGTCGGCGAGCGAGAGCGAAATGCCTTCCATGCCCAGCCCGTCGCGGAGCGTGGTGTCGTAGAGCTGGATGTCGGCCATCATGTTCGGAGTCGGAGCGTTCGAGCCGGCGTTGGAGGGGTTCGTCATGTGGTGCTTGCCTTCTGCTCGCGCACGCCGCGCATCCATCGATGTCGCGCGGCTGGGGAGTGCGGTGAGGCGGGGTGGATGCAGGGTCGTCGAGGGCACACGACCCTCGGCGGTTCAGGCGCGCGAAATGAGCACCGTCGCCGGCATGAGCCGGACGACGCGCACCTCCGCAGACTGGGCCTGTTGCACCTTCATCACGATGGAGACAGTGTAGAGCGCGCCCGGCCCAGTCCACAATTTGGCCGTCCGCCCGCAGCCCGAGGTGCCTCGATGCCTGACTCCGTGCCCGATCCCGCGGCGAATCCTCCCGGGAG
>CAMDAY010000055.1 GCA_945888895.1 Dehalococcoides mccartyi
CTACCTCGAGCCGGTCGCGGCGATCCTCTCACGGAAGTCGAACCGCCCGGTGAAGATGTGGATGCCGCGCGACGCGGTGTTCCTCGCCACCGGCCCGACCTCCGCGACGTACAGCCGCATCAAGATCGGCGCGAAGCGTGACGGCACGCTGGTCGCCGGTCACGCGTACCTCGCCTATGAGTCGGGTGCATACCCCGGCTCGCCGGTGGGCGCGGGCGCGCAGTGCGCCTTCGCTCCGTACAACATCCCGAACCAGGTGGTGGACGGCTTCGACGTCGTGGTGAACGGCCCGAAGACCGCCGCCTACCGCGCGCCCGGCGCCCCGGCGGCTGAGTACGGTGTCGAGGCGACGATGAACGAACTCGCCGAGATGCTCAACATCGAGCCGATGGAGCTCCGCATCAAGAACGCGTCCCGCGAGGGCACGCTGAACTCGGTCGGCGCCCCGTGGCCAACGATCGGCGCGGAGCAGGTCATGCAGGCGGTGAAGAACCACCCGCACTACACCTCCGAACTCCAGGGCGAGGACGTCGGCCGCGGCGTCGCGCTGGGCTTCTGGTTCAACGGCGGCATGGAGTCCTCCGGCAGCGCCTCCGTGCAGGCCGACGGTCGCGTCAGCCTGATCATGGGCACCATGGACATCGGCGGCTCGCGAGCCTCGATGGCGATGATGCTGGCCGAGGACCTCGGCCTGACGATGGAAGACATCAACGCGCACGTGGTGGACACCGACAGCGTCGGCTGGAACGCCACGACCGGCGGCAGCCGCGTCACCTTCCAGGGCGGCTGGGTCACTCGTGACCTCGCCGACCAGATCAAGGACCAGATGGGCAAGCGGGTCGCCGCGATCTGGGACGTCTCCGCGGACGACGTGCGCTTCGAGGACGGCTCGTTCGTCAGCTCGAAGGGCACGATGTCGTTCAAGGAGCTGGCGGGCAAGCTCGCCGGCACGGGCGGCCTGATCACCGTCTCGGCCACCTCGAAGCGGAACACGCAGGGCGCGGCCTTTGCCGGTCACATCGTCGACCTCCACGTCGACCGTGACACAGGCAAGGTGCAGATCCTGCGCTACACCGCCGTCCAGGACGTCGGCACGGCGATCCACCCCTCGTACGTTGAGGGTCAGATCCAGGGCGGGGCGGTCCAGGGCATCGGCATGGCACTCCACGAGGAGTACGTGTACGACGACCAGGGGCACATGCGGAACCCGTCGTTCCTCGACTATCGGATGCCCGTGGCGAACGACCTGCCGATGATCGACGTCGAGATGGTCGAGGTGCCGAACCCCGGTCACCCGTTCGGTGTGCGTGGCGTCGGCGAAGTGCCGATCGTCCCGCCGCAGGCGGCGATCCGGAACGCCATCTACGACGCCATCGGCGTGAACTTCTACCGCACCCCGGTCAGCCCGCGAGTGATCCTCGACGAGCTGCTGCCGAAGGGCTAGGACGGCTCATGGCGGTGACGGTGAACATCCCGGCGCACTGGCGCGACCACTCCGGTGGCCGCGCCACCGTCGAGGTGACTGGGAAGAACCTGCGCGAGGTCTTCAACAACCTCGAGGTGGAGTGTCCCGGTCTCAAGGCGCTCATCACCGAGAACGGTGAGGTGCGCGGCGAGATCGCCGTCGCCATCAACTCCGAGGTCACCGAGGGCGGGATGCTCGAGGTGGTCCCCGAAGGGGCGGAGGTCTTCCTGATCCCCGCGATCGGCGGAGGCGCCTGGTAGCCGGGAGCACGGCCCCCGGACGGTACGGACGAACAGCAGGCGGGCCCTCTCACGAGGGCCCGCTTCTTTGTGTGCGGCAGGTCGAGGCCAGGTGCCTAGGAGCGTTACGCCTCGATGCTGTCGGTACGTCGAGGTGGTTTCGTGGGACGGCCTACCCCTGCCCCTCCCGGCGCGGGAGGGGTTCTGAATGAGACGTGGGGGCTGCGCCCCCACACCTTCGCGGAGTGGGTTGCCGGCGTTGTAAGGCACTGACGATCGCGGTATCCTCCGAATAGCGGGGGCGAACATTTGAACTGTTCATCGGCGTGAGGCGTTGAGCGGAGTGTGCGATGCCACAATCCGACGCCTCCCGCCACCCCCGTCCCACTTCGCGGCGCGACTTGCTGCGGCTCGACTTCCGTCGTGACCCCGGTCAGCTCTCCGACGCCATCCACACCCTGCTCGACGGCGCGGGACTGCCCGCCGAGGAGCGCGTGCAGGCGCTGGGCGGCGCGCTCGTCCTCGAGGCGCTGCGGCCCTACTGGGGCGACGGACGGACGCCTGCGGACGCCCACGCCCTCCTGCGGCGTGACGACCCGGAGCTCGCCGACGCGATCGAGGCGATCGCACCGATGCTCCTCGGCCGCGCACAGGCGCAGCAGGACGCCGTGGCGGCACTCGATGCCGTGCACGACATGCTCCGCGGTCTCTAGCCACCTCGACCGTTTCGCGGCGCGCTCGACACGCCCCACATTCGACACGTTGGGGCACCCACCTGCGCCGTTTCCGTGTCGCGGGGCCTCGGGGGCATTGTTTATACTCGAAGGGCACGGCACCACCCTCGAACGGGCCGCGGGAGAGCGAGCGAACACATACCACGAGCCATCTGGCGCGGCGCGATCTCCTTCGGGATGGTCAGCATCCCCGTGAAGCTGTACACCGCCACCGAGAGCAAGGACGTGAGCTTCCGCCAGCTGGTCGCGGAGGACATGAAGCCACTCAAGCAGCTCCGCTGGTCGCCCACCCTCGACCGCGAGGTGCAGTACGACGAGCTGATCAAGGGCTACGAGTACGCGAAGGACCAGTACGTCATCGTCGACGATGAGGACTTCGACAAGCTGCCCGTCCCCAGCAAACACACGATCACCATCACCGCCTTCGTCGAGGCGAAGGAGATCGACCCCGTCTACTACGAGAAGGCCTACCAGCTCGACCCCGACGAGGCCGGCCTGCGCCCCTTCGCGTTGCTGATGCGCACGATGGAGGCGAAGGGGCTCGTCGCGATCGGCAAGCTCGCGCTGCGACAGAAGGAGCACCTCGTCGTCCTGCGCACGGTGGACGACCGGATCATGCTCGAGACTCTGTTCTACCCGGACGAGGTGCGCCCGTTCGAGGGCCTCGACGTGTCGGACGTGCCGGTCTCGGAGCAGGAACTGGCGATGGCCGGCGCGCTCGTCGACATGCTGCACCAGAAGTTCGACCCCGAGCAGTACAGCGACGACTACCGCGAAGCGCTGATGAACATGATCAGCATGAAACTCGAAAGCGGCGAGGTGGTCGTCGACGAAGCGCAGCAGCCGGCGGCGCAGACCGTCGACCTGATGGCGGCGCTCCGCGCGAGCATCGAGGCGACACAGGCGCGCAAGGCGGGCGACGCCGCACCGGCCTCGAAGGCTACGAAGGCGAGCAAGGCCGCGCCCGCCGAGGACGACGAGGACGACGAGGACGACGAGGACGACGACGCGAGGGAGCCGGCCGCCGCCGTGCCCAAGCGCGCTCCTCGCAAGAAGAAGGCGGCGGCGAGCTAACGGCTCGCCGTCCTCGTCGCCCCACCGATGCCCCGCGCGCCGCGCCGTCCGAGCAAGCCTGCCGAGCCGACTGACGCCGCAACGCCCGCCGACGATGGCGCGGCACCCCTCGCACGGTACGGGGAGATGCGCGATTTCGAGCGCACGCCGGAGCCCGCGCCCTCGCTCCCCCTCGACGCGGACGGCCACCCGACGGACAACGCCGAGCCTCTGACGTTCGTGGTGCAGAAGCACCGCGCCACGCGACTCCACTACGACATCCGGTTCGAGGTGGACGGGGCGATGCCGTCGTTCCCCGTCCCCAGGGGGCCCTCGACGGAGATCGGCGAGAAGCGGCTGGCCGTCCAGACGGAGCCGCATCCCCTGCCGTACGCGAAGTTCGAGGGGCTGATCCCGAAGGGCAACTACGGCGCGGGCGAGGTGATCGTCTGGGATCGCGGCACCTACTCCCCCGACGAGCACGACCACGAGCACGGCCCGCTGGTCTTCGAGGATCGCGTGGAGTCCAGCCGCCGGATGCGCACGCAGATCGCGGAGGGCAAGGTGTCGGTCACGATCCGCGGCGAGCGCATGAAGGGCTCGTGGTCCTTCGTGAAGACGAAGCAGTCGGACGACTCGTGGCTGCTGCTCAAGCACCGGGACGAGGCCGCCGACGGGCGCGACCTGCCGGCGCTCTTCGACTCCTCGGTGATCTCCGGCCTGACGATCGCGGACCTCCAGGCGGGCCGACTGCCACCCCCGCTGGCCGAGGCGACGACACCGCCGGTGCTCCATGCCTCGGCGCTGCCGCGCGCGCGACGGGTCGCGATGCCAGCGAGCATGGAGCCGATGGCGGCCACGCAGACCGCCGGGCCGTTCGCACACGACGACTGGACGTTCGAGTCGAAACTTGACGGCGTCGCGCGCTCGCGCGGATCGAGGACGGTGTGGTCAGCCTCACATCGCGGCGAGGCAACGACATGACGGCGATGTACCCCGGCGTCGCGGGCGCTGTCGGCAAGCAGCCCGCAAACTCGATGATCCTCGACGGCGAGATCGTGGCGTTCGACGCGAACGGCGTG
Source organism: Dehalococcoides mccartyi (assembly GCA_945888895.1). Classification (GTDB taxonomy): domain Bacteria; phylum Chloroflexota; class Dehalococcoidia; order UBA2979; family UBA2979; genus SHYQ01. The sequence goes on from CAMDAY010000055.1 coordinate 4,574, forward strand.
CCGTCATTCGAGCGGCTCCAGTCGCGCATCAACCTGACGAACCCCGTCAAGATCAAACAGGCCGAGCGCGACATCCCCGTCGTCTACTACGTCTTCGACCTGCTGTACCTCGACGGCATCGACATCCGCCGCGCGCCGCTCGAGGAACGCCGGGCGCTGCTGCGCCGCACGATCATGCCGACGCCCGCGCTGCGCCTCGTCGAGCCGTTCGAGGTGGACGGGCTCACGGCGTACGAGGCGACGACCGCGCTCGGCCTCGAAGGGCTGCTCGCGAAGCGGCGCGACTCCGCGTACGAGAGCGGGAAGCGCTCGCCGAACTGGCTGAAGGTGAAGCACCGCCTGACGGACGACTTCGTTGTGGTCGGGTACAGCGACGGACTGAATTCGCGCTCCTCGACGTTCGGCGCGCTGGTAGTCGCGACGCGCGACGAGGCGGGGACGTTGGTCCACGCAGGCCGCGTCGGCAGCGGCTTCGACGAGCGGACGCTGCGCACGTTCCTCGCGCGGCTCGAGGTGATGCGCGCCGACCAGCCGCCGCTCACCGTGACGCGCGAGCAGGCGGCCGGCGTGACTTGGGTGCGCCCGGAGCTGGTCGTCGAGGTCGAGTACGCGCAGTACACGGCGGACGGCAGCCTGCGCGCGCCGGTCTTCATGCACCTGCGCCCGGACAAGACTCCCGAGGACGTCATGCGCGTCGCCCCGACCGCAGCGCCCGTCGCCGCCGCGAGCGGCCCCGGCAGCGGCAGGCGCTTCGCTGCCATGCGCCGCTCGAAGATCGAGGCTGCCTCGGGTCGCTCGACCTCGAAGCCCGCGCCGGCGGCACCGGGCGCGCTCGCAAGCAACCTGGAGGCACAGATCGCGTCGGTGATCGAACAGGCAGAGGGCGCGCGCAAGCTGACGACGATCGAGGTCGCCGGGGCGAGCATCAACGTCACGAATCTCGACAAGGTGATGTGGCCCGCGCACGGCGAAACACGGGCGCTGACGAAGCGCGACCTCATCGTCTACTACGCACGCATGGCGCCGTACCTGCTGCCGCAGCTACGCGACCGTCCGCTCACGATGACGCGCTTCCCCAACGGCATCGACGCGCCGTTCTTCTACCAGAAGCACATGGAGTCACTGCCGCCCGGCGACTTCGTGCAGACCGTGCGCGTCTTCATGGACGGCCGTGACCAGGAGGCGATCCTGGTCAACAACCTGCCGACGCTGGTGTGGCTCGCGCAGGTCGCGGACCTCGCGCTGCACACGAGCCTCGCGCGCGTCAGCGGCGAGCCGGATGCCCTCGACATCCCGAGGACATTCGACGGGTCGAAGGAGCGCATCGAGGCGTCGCTGCTGAACTACCCCGACTTCGTGCTGTTCGACCTCGACCCGTACATCTACCGCGGCGACGAGGCGAAGGGCGAAGAGCCCGAACTGAACCGCCACGCCTTCGAGCAGACGGCGCAGATCGCGCGCTGGCTGAAGGAGCTGCTCGACTCCGCCTCGATGTCGTCGTTCATCAAGACGTCGGGAGCGACCGGTCTGCACATCTACGTCCCCGTCGTGCGCCAGTACGAGTACGACACGATCCGCGAGGTGGCCCAGACGCTGGGCGCGTTCCTCGTCCGTGCGCACCCGAACGAGGTGACGACGGAGTGGGCCACGGAGAAGCGTCGAGGCATGGTGTTCTTCGACGCGAACCAGAACGCGCGGATCAAGAACCTCGCGTGTGCCTACTCGCCGCGCGCGAAGCCCGGCGGGCCGGTGTCGATGCCGCTGAAGTGGGACGAGCTGGGCCGCATCTTTCCGTCCGACTTCACGATGCTGAACGCGCACGAGCGCGTGGCGAAGGTGGGCGACCTGTGAGCGCACATCCTCGACGCGAAGCACGACCTGTCGGCGATCCTCGGGCGGTAGCGGCGGGGAGCGAGGCGTCGAGGTAGGCGAACACGGAGGCACTCACCCCCCGCCCTCTCCCGCTTCGCAGGCGAGGGAGCCAGAGCGCGCGTTCTCCTCAGAACCCTCTCCTGCGAAGCGGGAGAGGGCAGGGTGAGGGCCTTCTGCTACCGCTCGCCCCGCGATGCCTCGCGGCGGATCGCGTTGACGACCGACAGCGCGTCGGCCATCGGCTGCACATCGTGGACACGGACGACATGGACGCCCGCGGCGGCAGCCAGCACGTTGAAGGCGATGGTCGCTTCGAGGAGCCCCGGCGCGTCCTGCGTGTCGCCCTTGCCCATGAGCTCGGCGAGGAAGCCCTTCCGTGATGCGGAGATGAGCACGGGGTAGCCCTCGGCGATCAGGGCGGGGAGGCCCGCGAGCAGCGCGGCGTTGTCGGCCGCGGACTTGCCGAAGGCGAAGCCGGGGTCTAGCCACGGCGTGACGCCCGCGGCGCGCAGCGCGGCGGCCCGTTCGAGGAGGAAGTCGCGCACCTCGAGGTTGACGTCCTCGTAGTCCTGGCTGACCTCGCGGTGGTGCTTCGGGCGGCCGCGCATGTGCATGACGCAGCCCGGCAGGCCGTACTCGCTCGCCACGTCGAGCATCGCGGGGTCGCTGAAGCCGGTGACGTCGTTCAGCAGGTGGACGCCGGCCTCGGCAGCGGCGCGGGCGACCGAGGGTGTCCACGTGTCGACCGAGGTGAGCAGGCCCTCGGCGACGGCGGCCTCGATCACGGGGACGACGCGCGCGGCCTCCTCGTCGGGCGTGAGGTCACGGCCGTTCGATCGCGTCGAGTGCGCGCCAATGTCGATGATCTCGGCGCCCTGTCGCGCCAGCTCGACGGCGCGGTCGCGGGCGGCCTGCACAGAGACGCGTGAGAAGGCGACGGGAGAGTCGTCCGAGACGTTGAGGATGCCCATGATCGCGGTGCGGTCGGTGACATCGATCACGCGGTCGCGGAGGTGGAGGAGCACGTTCGGTCCCTGCTGCTGCGTGGGATCAGTGTAGGGGGGAGGGGCGGAGGAAGCGGCCCTCACCCCAGCCCTCTCCCGCTCGCAGGACAGGGAGTCGGAAAGCAGAGGCCCCCACCCAGCCCTCTCGCCAAACGGGGAGAGGGGGGTCAGAGGCGGAGGCCCTCAGCCCCTGCCCTCTCCCGCTCGCAGGACAGGGAGTCGGAGGCGGAGGCCCTCACCCTGCCCGCCGCAGATTGCCCCCACACGCGCGCTCCCTCTACGCTCGCGCGATGGTGAACGAGGAGCCACTGGCCATCGACGGCGGCAGCGCGCTGCGGGACGAGCCGTGGCCTGACGCGCCCACCTTCGAGGCGGCGGACGACGCGTCGCCGGTGAGCGTGCTGGAGGCGGAGTTCGCGGCGGTGCTCAGCGTGGCGCCGGCGGGGGTACACGCGTACGGGTCGCACACGGGGGCCTACGAGTCCGCGGTGATGGTGGCGGGCGTGACGGGCGGCGAGGTGGTCGTGCCGGCGCTGCTCGGGCGGGGGCTGGCGGCAGCGGCGCGCAACGTGAAGGCACGCGTGGTGCCGGGCGAGGTCGAGACGGACATCGCGGCGCTCTCCGCTCGAGGATTGCAGCGCGCGCTGTCGGCGGAGACCTCGGCGGTCGGCGTGGCGCATGCGTTCGGGCACCCGGCGGCGATGACGGAGATCGCGGCGATAGCGCAGCAGGCGGGCGTGCCGCTGATCGAGGACTGCTCGGACGCCCTCGGCGCGGCGTTTCGCGGGACGCCCGTGGGGACATTCGGGGTCGCCTCGGTGTTCGCGTTCGGCGCGGGGCATGCGGTGACCGCGGGGTATCCGAGGCTCCAGACGCGCGCAGCGATCCTCGTGGTGCCGGATGCGGCGGCCGACCCGGCGCGCGCCGACCTGGCGCAACGGGCGCGGTTCGTGACCGGGGCGCGCCTCGACGAGGCGAGCGCGGCGGTGGCGCTCGCGGAGCTGCGGGCGCTCCCCGCGACGCTCGAGGCACGTCGACAGCTGGCGTGGGAGCTGACGTTCAATCTGCGCGGGATGCGGGCGGTCGTCGGGATGCCGCACGGGCGTTGGGTGCATCATGCGTACGACCGCTACGTGGTGCGCCTGCGCTCGCTGCTCTGGAAGCGCAGCCTGGAGGACACCGTGGCGGCGATCCGCGCCGAGGGCGTGCCGTGCGAGATTGCTGCGGGGCCGTCGCTGCACCTCGACGCTGCGGTGCGGGCAGCGCTGCCGGACGACCCACGGCTTTCGGAAGAACACCTCGCGGCGGCGGGGCGACTGCCGTCCGAGTTGATCGCGATCCCGCTGCACGCCAACCTGACATCGAAGGACATGGACGAGGTCGCGCAGGTGCTGCGCAAAGTCGAACGGTGGAGCCTGTGACCGAACCGAAGTCTGTGCTCGTGGCGGTCGACTTCACGACCGACGAGGTGCGACTCGCGATGTCGTTCTTCGACGGCGAGCCGATGGTGCGCGAGACGTATCCGCTGCCGCCGTCGCCCGCGCTCGCCGATGAGAACGCGTGGTCGTGGGAGATCGGCGGACGCATCTCCTCGATGTTCGCGCACGAGGGGGAGAAGCGCTCCGCCGTCGGCATCGCCGTCGCCTGCCCCGGCGACGTGGACGAGGCGACCGGCAAGATGACGCGCTGCCCCGGCCGGCCGGAGTGGGACGGGCTCGCGGTCGTGGACGCGCTGCGGCGGCACATCGACGCGCCGATCGTCGCGCTGAACCGCACGCACGCCGCGCTGCGCGGCGAGTCCGAGCACGGCGCCGCCGAGGACGCCCCCGACGCGATCTACGTGTCGCTGCGCGGCACCCCCGCCGCCGCGGTGAAGACCTCGAGCCGCATCGTGAAGGGCGCGCGCGGCGGCGCGGGCACGCTGCCGGACTTCCCGGTGCTCGACGCGGACGAACCCGTGAACGACGAGACCATCGAGGAGGTCGTGGGGCTGCTGTCGGACCTGGCGGCGTTCCTCGACCCGGCGGTGGTGATCCTCGACGCAGCGGAGGCACACCTCGCGGCGCTCGGGCCGGCGCTGCAACGCGCCATCGATGTCGTCGCGCCGGGGCCGCAGGTGGTGCCGGGGGCGCTGGGCGAGAACGCCGCACTGGTGGGCGCGCTGGGCGCCGCCTCGATCGTGGCATACGAAGGGGAGCGCAGCGCATGACCAGCCCGGAAACGAGAAGCAATCGCGCGCAGCCGGTGCACATCCAGTTCCGCCGCGAGGACGTCGGCACGCTGCTGGGCACGATCGGCTGGGTGCTCGGCGCGCTCCAGATCATGCGCGACCGCGGCCACGCCGAGCATGACGAGGAGTTCCACGAGGTCTACGAGAAGCTCCAACCGAAGCTCGACCGGATGCTGGAGCAGGTGAACCTCGCGCGGCGCGAGTCCATGACGAAGCCCGAGTTCGAGGCGCAGATCGAGACCGCCTACACCGAGATCCGCGAGGCCTTCGAGGCCTGGATCCAGCTCACCGCCACCGACACCCTCTCCATGGCCGTCGCGACCCGCCTCGAGGGGATCGCGAAGGAGGCGGAGGAGAGTAGGGGCGAGGGTGGGGGAGAAGAGTAACGAATGCCGACTTCTCCAACGGTCACGGTTAGTTCGACTTTCTTCGACCTCGAACAGATCCGAGCCGATCTCGCCGCCTTTCTCGATGATATCGGGTACCGACCACTACTCTCCGAACTTCCTTCATTTCCGATTGATCCGAATGCAGACACGATCGAGAACTGCCGTCTGAGAGCATATGAGGCCACGCTCTTTGTTCTCGTGGTCGGCGGCCGCTACGGATCAATCGATCCACGCACCGGTATCTCGGTAACGAACATGGAGTATGCGGCAGCCCGAGCGCTGGGCACGCCAACCTATGTGTTCGTACAGCGACGAATTCTCGATGCATTGCCAGTGTGGGAACAGAACCGGGATGGGGATTTCTCGAAAGTAGTCGACAGCACACGACTGTTCGAGTTCGTCCAAAGCATCCGAGGCAACGAACGTATCTGGGTGACACCGTTTGATACGGCCGCCGACATTACCCGAGCGCTTCGAATTCAGTTCGCGTATCTGTTCAACGACGCCTTAACGATACACCAACGAGCGAGAAGGGATTCGTCGCTCGCTCTATCGATACTCACCGGCAGGGCACTCCGTCTAGCTCTCGAGCAATCAGACGGGTGGGAGTACAGACTCTTCTTCCAAACATGGATCGACGAGATAAGCAGCCGACGTGACGCGATCCTTGCTTACAACGCGCTGCTGAAACTAGGCCCTGCCCAGCACGTTACATTCGAAGCGTATGCAGCCTAGTCACAAACGAAGTTCCATGAACTCCGCGGGCTCATCGAATGGTTCATCGACCCGCGCTCGGCGAATCTCCTGAGTCCAA